>JAKQBO010000004.1 GCA_029559515.1 bacterium | reverse complement strand
TGATTTTGACCGCCGAACAGTCAACATGTGTCCAGGCGAGTGTGTCAATGGCCATTCTCACTGTAAAGCCATTCACCTGTTGCCCAGCGTTACGTTAAATTTTAAAGAGGAGCAGCTCCAGCTCGGCCAGTGGCAAAGAGTAATTTTAGTCGAACTTGATCGGGCTCGGCCTCGAACAGTTCAGGTTCAGATAATTGGCCAGTGACAGCCAGAAAGTTTTGTTGGTCTTATTGAATCGTCAGCTGCGTTTGATTTATGGATAATAATTCTTTAGAAATAAACAAGAAGCAGCTTATAACTCGGGGCGTGGAGGAGATAATTGACGCCGATAGCTTGGCGGAGAAGATAAAGAGCGGAAAAAAGCTCCGAGTCAAACTGGGCATTGATCCGACCAGCCCTTATTTGCATTTGGGCCGCTCTATTCCTTTGCTAAAGCTAAGGGACTTTCAGCAATTGGGCCACCAGATTATTCTGATTATCGGCGACTTTACCGGTTTGATCGGCGACACCTCCGATAAAGAAAGCGAACGCCCCATGCTGTCGGAAAAAACCGTTAAAGCCAATGCCCGGACTTATATCAAGCAAGCGGCTAAAGTTATTGATGTTAAGAAAGCTGAAGTTTACTATAATAGCCGTTGGCTAAAAAAATTAGACTATTTAGAGATTAATCGCCAAGCGGACCATTTTTCTTTAAGCGAGTTTATTGCTCGGGAAAACATCAGCCAGCGGCTTCAATCCGGCCGCCGGATCTCTTTAAGAGAGCTGCTTTATCCTCTAATGCAGGGCTATGACTCGGTGCGGGTCAAGGCTGATGTTGAAGTGGGTGGTACTGACCAGCGCTTCAATCTTTTAGTCGGTCGGGATATGCAGAGATTTTATGGTCAGCCGCCTCAGGATATTATTACTAATCCCTTAATCGAAGGGCTGGATGGGCGAAAAATGAGCTCTAGTTTTGGCAACACGGTTAATCTTTTAGATTCGCCCAACGAGATGTTCGGCAAAATCATGTCGCTTCGCGATGAGCTAATTATTAAATACTTTGTCTTGTTAACCCGAGTTGACCAGAAAGTGATTGCAGACTACCAAAGGCAGTTAGTACAAGGGGTTAACCCTCGGGATATTAAGATTAACCTGGCCTCAACCCTGGTGAGCATGTATCATTCAGAGTCGGAAGCCCAAGCGGCTCGGGAATATTTTGAGAAAACCTTCTCTCAAAAAAAGATTCCGGATAATCGGCCGAGCTTTAAGCCTGCCCGCTATGACTTAATTTCAATTTTAACCGAATCCGGGCTGGCCGCTTCTAAATCAGAAGCCCGCAGGCTTGTTGACCAAGGCGGAGTTAAAATTGACGGACAGGTGGTCAAAGATTTAGACTGCTTAGTGCCCTCCGGGTCAGTTTTACAAAAGGGCAAGATGAAATTTTTAGAGATTAAATAATTAAATTATTAATTTCAAACATGTCTTGGCTTGTTTTAATATTATTAATTGCGCTCGGAGGGATAATCTGGTTTATTATGCGTCAGCGGTCTAAAGAGCCGACATTATCTGCTAATTTAGAGCAGGATGTCGACTCTTTTTTAAATGAAGCGGGACAGATGGTTGAACCAGCCATCAAGGAACTGCTCTCGGTTCATGCGGGTAGAAAGTTTCCCGAAGCCATGCTTTATCAGATCGATACTGGCGGTAAGCGCTTGAGACCGGCGCTTGTTTTTTTAAGTTGTCGGGCTGTCGGCGGACAGGATCAGGCGGCTCTTTATGCTGCGGCCGCCGTGGAAATTTTACATAACTATTCCCTGATCATTGACGATATGATTGATCATGGCCAGGTTCGGCGCGGTCTGCCCACAACTTGGAAAAAGTGGGGCCATTCGATGGCTCAGTGTTTTGGAGTCCACTACGCTGCGGCTATCTTTGAGGGCGCCTTAAAGACACCGGCTCCATTAAAGGCGACTTCGATTCTGACGGAGACTTTGCAAGTTCTGTTAGAAGGGGAGATGTTGGATATTCTCCAGGAGCGAGCCGGCCGTGAAACAGAGGCGCTGGTGGTTCAGCGGCGTTATCGGAGGGTCAGCATGAATGATTATCTAGAAATGGCCAGCAAAAAAACAGCCAAGCTGTTAGCTGCCAGCTGCCAGCTCGGGGCTGTTTGCGCTCATGCTTCGGAAGCCGAACAGCAGGCGCTGATTGAATATGGTTATAATCTCGGCATGGCTTTTCAGGTGCGCGATGATATACTGGACATGTTTGGGGAGGAAAAAGGCTTTGGTAAGAAAATTGGCAAAGACATTGAAGAGAGAAAAGGCGGCAATGCTGTTATCCTTTTTGCCCTGGAGGAGCTCAAAGACTTAGAGCTGGATCGGATATTACACCAGGGGGATCTAGGGGAGGCCGATATTAAGCGAGCCATTGAAATAATTTCTCAAACTGAAGCCAGGGAAAAAGCGATAAAACTCTGTCGGGATTATACTGATCGGGCTAAAAACGCACTAAAAGGACTCCCGGCTGGTCCGGACCGTGACTTATTAGTTGACCTGGTTGACTATCTGATGACGCGCCACAAGTAATTTAGTTACTTTTATGGAAGAATTAATTTTAGTCGACTCAGAAGACCGGGAGATTGGTCAGGCCGAGAAGACATCTGTCCACCTCGGTTCGGGTCGTCTTCATCGGGCTTTCAGTGTTTTTATCTTTGATGATCAAGAACGATTATTAATCCAGCAGAGAGCTCAGGATAAGATGCTCTGGCCTAGTTTTTGGAGCAATAGTTGCTGCAGTCATCCTCGGCCGGGTGAGGACGTCGTGTCTGCTGCTCAACGGCGGCTGCAAGAGGAGCTGGGCTTTAGTTGCCAGCTTGAACACTTGGGTTCTTTTATTTATTCGGCTCAATTTAATGACATTGGTGCTGAAAATGAGCTTTGCCATGTTTTAATGGGCCGCTATAATGGAGCAGTAAAGCCCGATCCGAAAGAGATACAAGATATTCAATGGCTGAGGCTCGATGAGATAAAAAAAATGGTTGCCAAAGATTCAAGTCAATGGACCCCTTGGTTTTTAATGGAGCTAGAAAAGTTTTTTTAAAAATATATTTTTAATATGCCCAAAGAATTAACTTTACTCGATTATTACGATAAGTCAGAAGTGAGAAAACTTCCGAATGTTTATTCAATACTTGAGAAAAATACATCAACAAAAATCAAAGGGCAGCTTAAAAAAATCCAAGAAACAGATCTTCCTTCTGATATTGTAGATTGGGCAAACAGATATGAACGGGTGGGGGTCCGAAAAGATTTTATTTGGGCTTGGCTATATGAGATGTTTCAAGTGATTCAATTTCCAACAGTTGACTCAAGATACAACTCATCTCTATTAAAAGCTAAAACCCTGCTGACAATGCACATAGTTTTATTAGATGATATTGCTGATAAAACTCAGGAAAAGCGGGTGTTCGAAGAAATTTATAAAACCTCTTTTTTCGCAGAATTTATAGACTGGAACAATCTAACAAAAAAAGAACAAGACTATATTCGTTTTGATATAGAAGTTTGGAACGAAGTAAAGCGGGAAATTATGCGGTACCCCGGTTATAAAAATCTTGAAGAAATATTCTATTTTGATATAGACCAAGTATTAAACGCCAACAGATATTCTTGTTTGTTAAACAAAAACCTGCATCTAATCAATAAATCAGAATCCTGGGTTTATCCTTGCTTCAACATGGCCGCTTTTACTTATACAGACTTAGATTTAATGTGCTCTGTAGGGGTAAATCCGGGGAAAATAGGCTTATTGAGGGAGGTTATTTGGAATGCTCAGAAAATGGCTAGGATTGGAAACTGGTTGAGTACCTGGGAGAGGGAGATTTATGAAGACGACTATACTGGTGGAGTGTTTGCCTTATTGGCACATGAAACAAATGGTCTAGGCGACTTCAGAAATCAGAACAAGGAAAGAATTATTTGTACAATTAAGAAGTTAAAGTTAGAAGAAAAACTACTAGGAGTATGGGAAAACTGTTATGACGAAATAAAGCAGACAGTAAAACCAGGAGATGAATTAGAAGTGCCGGTAAAAGATTTTTTACTACGATTAGAAAATTTGCTTGTATTGCATTTAATTAGTAAGGGCTATAAATAATGGACTTAGGCTCGCTTTACCAAGTTTTGTCTTTTACGGTTATTGCGCTTAGCCTTTGGCTAGGGGCCTGGGTTTTTGACTCTGATAAAAAAGCCACCAAAAGTACTCGGCTGTTTGCCTTAATGGCAGTTAGTGTAGCAGTCTGGATCCTTTTCTATCATTTCACAATCACAGCTGATTCTAGTGAATCAGCCGTGATTTGGGGCAGGCTTGCCTACGCATCGGTTTCTTTGTTTTACATTGTTTTTTATTTTTTTAATATCTATTTCCTAGAGCTTCAGAAAAAATTTAAACACTTAAACAAAGTTGTTTTTCTGGGAGGGGTTCTTCTGTTTCTTATTTCCATATTTAGTAGCTGGATAGTTAAAGGTGCCTATATAGAAGATGCCTCGTTTGGGCTTATCTTAAGCCAAGGGAGTGTATTCTTTTATGGCATGGCTGTGTTTATATCAATATTTGTTTTAGCATTGTACATTAAAAAATATCTTACGATTACTGACAGTGAGAAGAAAAAAATACAATACTTCTTACTCGGATTATTCATCTGGGTTTTTGCAAATATTATATTTAATATGATTTTGCCACTGATTCGCGGTGATGTTAAGTATGCCGAATTTGGCAATTATTCGGCCATTTTCTTCTTGGGTTTTACAGCATATGCAATTGTTAAAAGAGAACTTTTTGATATTAAAGTAGCGCTCACTTCAATAGTAGTTGTTTTGATTACTATTCTTTTAATTATTGAATTGTTTATTTTCACAGACACTCTCATTATGAGAGTGCTTAAAGGAGCAACTCTTCTAGTGTTTTTGTTGCTTAGTCTGGCCCTATTTCGTGCGACGAACAAAGAGGCGAAGCAAAAAGATGAATTAATACATTTAGCGGAACACTTGGAGCGAGCCAATCGTGAGTTAAAGAAGCTAGACCACACTAAGTCTGAATTTCTTTCTATTGCTTCGCATCAACTCAGAACGCCTTTGACAGCTATGCGGGGGTATCTTTCAATGCTCATTCAGGGCGACTTTGGACCACTGTCGCCCAAGGTTAAAGAGGTGTCCCAAGAGATTTATCAAGCTTCCTTAAGACTATTGAAGCTTTCAAACGATCTTTTGAATGTTTCTCAGATCGAATCTGGCAAGACTACTTTAGTGTACGAGAAGACCTCAATAGAGGAATTAGCCAAATCGGTTATTGATGAGATTAAAATTGAGGCCGA
>JAKQBO010000024.1 GCA_029559515.1 bacterium | reverse complement strand
CCTCGGTCGAAGCGCAGTCTTCCGGGTGAGCCTCATCTGTCCAGAGCTTCATAAAGCAACCGGCCACCTCGTAGCCGGCCTGCTGCAATAAAGCGGCGCTGACGGCGCTGTCCAAGCCGCCCGACAAAGCGACCATGACCTTCTCAGGTTTGGGTTTTATTTTTCGAACAGCCATGGCCATAACGGTTTGAAATAAACCACCTGCGACCCCCGCTTAACTTCCTCATCGCGATCCCAGGTTAAAACAGTCAATCGGTCAACCTTCAACTCCCGGCCAGCCTCTAACAGCGCCTTGATTTCCCGGTCTTCGGTTTCGGCCCGGTTAAACCGATAAGCTACTTGAATTAGCTCCAGCAACGACGAGCCGGACTTTAAAACAAAATCAACCTCTCGCTGATAGCGAGTTTGATAATAAAACAGATCCTGGTTCGGCTGAAAGCCTCTTTTAACCAGTTCCATGAAAACTAAATTTTCCATCAATTGACCAGTATCAGCCGAATGAGCGACCGCCTTAGCGGTAACGAAGCCGTTGTCAACGACATAAGCTTTACGCGGGGCCCGCCAACGAGATCCGGCTTTGGCTGAATATCTTTGAAGAGAAAACATTAAATAGGCTTCAATAAGATGATCTAAATATTTACTCAAGGTGACCGCATTGCCAAACTCCAGCTTTCCCACCAGGCGCCGTGTACTATAAGGCGAAGCAATATTATTAACCAAATAATGGCCCAGCTGCTCCATCTGGCCGGAAAACCTGATCCGGTGTCTCTTGATTACATCTTGGAAAAGAAGCGAGTCAAACAAGACGCCCAAATAACTGCGCACATCCAAGTCCTTAACCACCACCTCAGGGTAGCCGCCGCTAACCAAATATTGCTCCAATAGATGAAGTAGCTGGCCCTGCTTCTCTGGAACCCTCAGCTCCGGCTGATCGACTTGGTAGTTTTTAGCTCTCAAAAACTCCTGAAAATTAAATGGTAAAATCTCAATTGGGATATGGCGGCCGGTCAAAGCTGTTGCCAGCTCCCGGCCCAGGAGCCGGGCATTCGATCCGGTCAGAACTATATTGTAGCCCTGCCGATGAAGACGGTTAACAAAAAGTTCCCAGTCAGGCAGGTTCTGTATCTCGTCCAACAACAGGTATTTAAACTGTCCGTAAACCGAGTGCAGCTCCTGTAATAACTGGTCAGGCTGAAAGTCTTTCCGGTGAGCCAGCAACTCGTCATCAAAGTTAAAATAAGCAAACTCCTGCCCTCGAAGCATCATCAGGGCAAAAACAGATTTGCCCGATCTTCGAGGACCAAGGATAACCTTAATTAAGTCCGAGTCCAACCACTTTTGAATCTGATCGGCCTTAGATCTTTTAATATACAACAAAGACAAGAGTCGCTCTTTTTCCTCTTTTTGTCTTATAACAGCTGATTTAAGCATATTATTTATATTATACTGCACAAAAATAGGTAATTTTGTGCAACACAAGTATTATAATGCTCAAAAATCATTAAATCAATTCTTTTGAAAGGGACAAAACGGCTGATCTTCTTTGTTCCTATGTTTTTCAATAATCTTCTCAATCTCAGCCTTAACCTCCGGCCGGCCAACCCCAACCTTCAGCCGAGCCTGAATATCTGCCAGGCTCTTGGCGCCCTGATGAATGGCATTAATGACTTCTTGTTCGGTAATATTCAAATCAGGGTCGATAATCCGAGAGCCATCGGTCAGCACCCGCTCATGCTCTCCCCGAGAGCGAAAGTAGTTGTTCAAAGCCTGGCGAAAAGCCTTATCGGCTAAAACCGAGCAGTGAACCTTCCGGGCCGGCAAGCCACCTAATGCTTCCATAATATCCTGAGGTGAAATTTTAATCGCCTGATCAATGGTTAAATTATCTCTTAAAACCATCTCTGAAAAAACAGAGGTGGCGGCAATCGCTGAAGCGCAACCAAAAGTCCGCCATTTTAAATCAACAATCCGCTCCGCCGCATCAATCTTCAGCCACATGGTCATAATGTCGCCGCAGGCCAAGCTGCCTACCTGGCCGACCGCATCAAACTCCCCCGCCGCTGAATCTTTTTCCATAAAGTTCCGGGGATGGAAGAAGTGATCTTTAACTTTTTCCGAGTAGGCCCAGTTCTGGCCGCCCGAACTGACGTCTTTACTCATGTTTAACCGGCGACATTTGCCTTAATTTTTCAACTATCCCGGGAAATACCTGCATAAAATAATCAATTTCTTTTTTAGAGCTAGACCGCCCCAGGGTCAGCCTCAGGCTTCCATGAGCATACTCATAAGGGTGGCCCAGAGCTAAAATAACGTGAGACGGCTCCAAGCGCTGCGAGTCGCAGGCTGAGCCGGTTGAAGCGGCTATCCCATACTTATCAAGCCAGAGTAGCATCGCCTCGCCCTCAACCCCTAAAACCGAAACATTAATATTATTCGGCAGACGCCGCTGAGCATGTCCGTTTAAAACAACCCCTGGAATCTCCTGAGTCAGCCGGCCAAGAAAATAATCTCTCAGCTCGCTCTGGCGCTGAGACTCCTCAGCTCTTAAGTGGCTGGCCAGAGTCAAAGCCCAAGCCAAGCCAACCGAACCGGGCACATTTTCGGTCCCCGGCCGCAGCCCGGCCTCCTGATCGCCACCAAAAACCAAAGGCTTCAGCTTGATACCGGAGCGGACAAAGAGAGCCCCAACTCCCTTGGGACCGTA
>JAKQBO010000026.1 GCA_029559515.1 bacterium | reverse complement strand
TCTATCATGGTCAGAAAGTAAAGGTTGACTGAGGTCACTTCGGGTTCTCCGTTTTCTTGACCATTGTCGGGGGTATTATCATCAACAATCGGAGCCTCTCCTCCAGAAAAGAAGAGTAAAATGCCGACGATAATAATTGCGAGCACCAACAGAATAGTAAGCGATTTTTTGCTCATAATTTCTAATTGATTTAATGCATTGGGAAGTCGACCTTTGTGATTATTCACTGCATTCTAACATAAAACGACGCGAAAAAAAGAATCATTAAACAATAATGATAAATTTAAAACAAAAACAGCCTTATTTTAAATGTGTTATAATTTAGAAGATCATCCTCAGGGCGGGATAGCGATGAGCAGACTATTAGTTCTTGGTTGACTAAGATGTCCAGCGGGTAGAGTGTGATGATGAGTCGGGGTTAGAGTACCACTTCGAGTTATCTGGCGGGCAAAGTCGGACGACGGGGGCTCGTTATCTATTGGGAGCCCCAGCCTGGAGAAAAGCTTAATTATGTTTCAATTGATTTTTAATTTATGTTGGAAAATTTAACTAATACCCTGAGCGTTGCTTGGGGCCAGAATACAATCGGTCAGTACTTAGCGGCCTTGATTACTTTGGCGTTAACGTTTTTGGTTTTTAAAACGGCTAAATCAATTATTCTCCGTTGGTTAAAAAACAAAAAAGGACGCTGGCAAAAAGAAAAGCAGGCGGCGATCCAGGCGGTAGAAGTTATCGGCTGGTCTCTCTATCTTTTAGTTGGTTTGCATTTGGCCGGAGCCTGGCTGACTTTTGGTCTTTGGTTAAATCAAGCCTTACACTGGTTGACAGTCATTGTAATCACTTATTACTTGATTCGGGCTCTGCAAGCCTTGGTCGACTATGGAGTCGACCGAGTGGCGGTCAGCCGCCGGGAAAAAGGTGAAGCGACGAGCGCCTCGGCGATCAGGCTCTTGGGGCGGATGGTTAAGGGATTGTTATGGGTCGTTGGTTTCATTATCATTCTTCAGAATCTGGGCTATAACATTACCGCTTTAGCGGCCGGTTTAGGCATTGGTGGTTTAGCCGTTGCTTTTGCCTTGCAGAATGTTCTAGCTGACATCTTTGCCTCTTTTTCAATTTACTTTGACCGTCCTTTTGAAGTGGGCGATTTTATTATTATTGGCTCGGATATGGGCACGGTTCAGCATATCGGGGTTAAATCCACTCGTCTGAAGACTCTGCAGGGCCAGGAGCTGGTGGTTTCTAATAAAGAATTGACTGAGAGCCGGGTCCATAATTATCGTAAAATGGATCGGCGCCGGATCGTATTTGAGTTCGGAGTAGAGTATCAAACTCCTCAGGAAAAGCTGGTGAAGATTCCGAAGATTGTTAAAGAGATAATTGACCAGCAGGCGCTGGCCGATATTGACCGGGTTCATTTCAAAGAGTTCGGTCCCTACTCTTTGAACTTTGAAGTGGTCTATTATATTAACGACGGGGATTATACTCGTTATATGGACACTCAGCAGTCGATTAATCTGGAGCTGAAAAGAGTTTTTGAACAAGAAAAGATTGCTTTTGCTTTTCCGCGCCAGGATGTCTTTCTGGTTAAGTAGCTATTCAAAATGGACGACGTTTTCTAGGGCGTTAACCCGGGCTTTCAGCTCGGGGTGTTTTTTTAATTCTGGATCCCGATCCAGCATATCTTTAGCTGTTTGTCGGGCTTGCTCAACCATTTTGAGATCCTTAAGGTTGGCCATTACCAGATCTGGCACGCCCCACTGGTTATGTCCGGCTAGCGATCCGGGCCCTCTTATCGCCAGGTCTTTCTCAGCGAGCTCAAAGCCGTCATGGCACTTCACCATGGC
>JAKQBO010000015.1 GCA_029559515.1 bacterium | reverse complement strand
ATACTAATTATCGAAGACGACGTTTTCCTTAATGAGCTGATGGCCAAAAAGCTAGTTGAAGAGGGCTTTGACGTGATTAAGGCGGTTAACGGCGAAGAAGGGCTAGAGATGGCCCGGCAAGAAAAGCCGGATTTGATTCTATTGGACTTAATCCTACCGGGCATGGATGGCTTTGAAATTTTAGAGAAGATCAAAGAAGAGCCGGAGAACAGCATTATCCCGGTAATTATCCTATCCAATCTTGGTCAGCGAGAGGATATTGAAAAGGGCTTCGACCTGGGAGCCGACGACTATTTGATTAAAGCTCACTTTACACCGGACGAAATTGTGGAACGAGTCCGGGCCCCCTTCCGTAAGCCGGCCAATGCCTGAGCTTCCAGAAGTCGAGACGATGGTTCGCGGACTTCGCTCTCGAGTCAAAAGAAAAACCATTACTAATCTTTGGACGGATGAAAAGAAGATAATTCATCATCCGTCTTTTAATTTCTTTAAAAAGTCTTTGATCGGACAGACAATTGTTGACGTAGAAAGGCGCGGTAAAATAATTGTCTTCAAGTTTAAACCGAAAGGCTTCTTGCTGGTGCACCCGAAGATGACGGGACACTTCTTAGCCCTCAAAGAAAAGCCCAGTAGTAGTTATCTTAAAAAGAAGTCGGCCCATCTGATGCTTGTTCTCAGCAATGATCTTTATCTAGTTTGGACGGATCAGCGAAAGTTTTCCCGGATTGAATACTGGCCGGATAAAACAATATCAGAAATTCCCTGGCTAAAAGAACTGGGGGCAGAGCCATTGGAGCTTTCTTTCTCAGAATTTAACCGCTTGATGGATAACCGCCGAACTCGGGTCAAAAGCTGGTTGCTAGACCAGAGATTCATTGTTGGTGTCGGCAATATTTACGCCAATGAAGTTCTCTGGTCGGCTAAAATTAATCCGGAGCAACCAGTAATCGAGCTTTCAAAGGACCAGAGAAAAAAGCTTCTGATTGATTTAAAAAAGATACTAAAAAGGGCTATTATTAACCGGGGCACCAGCGTTGCCGAATACCGCGACATTAGCGACCAAGAAGGCCACTACGCCAACTATCTTAAGGTCTACGGCCGGCCAGGAAAACCTTGCCCCCGCTGTGGCCGTGAAATTATCCGCAAGATGACCGGCAGCCGGTCAACTTATTATTGTCCCAAGTGCCAAGCATGATTATTTTGCTTTATGGTTCTAATCGTTATCTGCTGAAGCAGAAGCTAAATGAGATTGTGGAGCGCTATCGCCAAAAACACCAGGGTTTAAACCTGGTTCGCTTCGATGCTCAGGAAGAAAGCTTCGCTAGTTTTTGGCAGCAGATTCGACAACCGTCGATGTTTGTTAATCGCCGCCTGACGATTATTGAAAATGTTTTTCAGGGAGAGGAATTTAAAAAACAATTAAAAAAACAAGTTGATTATCTTGATCAGAAGCAGGAAATAGTCGTTGCCTGGTCGGTTACAGAACGAACTAAAAAAGCTGACCGGGATCTCATTGAAAAAGTAAAAAAGACTGGTCAAGTTCAAGAGTTTGCCAAGCCGACCAAAGACCAGACCCGAAACTGGCTGAAAGAGTTAAGCCAACGCCACCAGATATTTCTTTCTGACGAATTAAGCGAACAATTGGTTGATTATGTTCGCGATGACTGGCAGCGGGGGCCCGAAGCCATTAAGAGGCTGGCCGCCAGCCAGAATCAGGCAGAAACGATCATTAGTCTTCAAATCCAGGACGAAGCTTTTCAGGAAATTAATATTTTCCAATTGACCGGAGCAATTGCTCAGGGCATAAAAGGCCAAGCCCTAACTTTAGTGCATCGTTTTTTCTTTCAGGGCGGCCGGCCGGAACAGTTGCTGCCGGTAATTGTTTATCAGTTTCGCCAGCTATTAACGGTAAGAGATTTAATAGAAAAAGGTTACAACTATTATCAGGTTCGACGATTGTCGGGGGTGCCACCTTTTGTTTTTAGCCGGGTCTACGCCCAGGCGGAACAGCTTGACCGACGGAAAATAACCGAAATATATCAGCAGCTCTTCAAGCTTGATTATCAAATAAAAACCGGCCAGATTGACTTCCGGACCGGCTTTGACCTGTTCATTGCCAAAGTTTGATTAGTTCTTGAAGAGGCGGCGAATGCCCGACTTCTTCCGAGCGGCAGTGTTCTTTTTAATGATGTTAGTTTTAGCCGCTTTGTCGACAGCCTTGTCGTAATCTGGCAGAAGCTTCTTGGCCTCATCGGGTTTGTTGTCTTTGATTAGCTTCTGGATCTTCTTTGACAGCTCGTAAATGTTTCTTTTTTTAACCAGATTCTCCTGGCGCCGCCGCTGATCCTGTCGCAAAGACTTTTGGGCTGATTTAGTATTAGGCATAATTTGAAAGTAAAACCACTTGATTCTATCATAAAGATTAGAAAATGGAAACGTTAAACAAAATTAAAGTTTTTATTCGGGGCTTAGCTCCATCAAAAGCGGTTAGCGCTTATCACTGGCTGTGGTCTTGGGGGGCGGCAATTTTTTATGGCTTCCCTTCGCGCCGCCTGAGGGTAATCGGAGTAACCGGCACCAGTGGCAAGTCGACCGTGGTTGAGCTCACGGCTCAGATTTTAGAGCAGGCCGGGTATCGAGTGGCCTCGGCTTCTTCAATTTGTTTCCGCCTCGGTCACCAGAAAAAGGAAAATCAACTTAAAATGACAATGCCCGGGCGCGGGGCGATGCAAAGATTTTTGTTTCAAGCGGTCCGGGCCGGCTGTCATTACGCCGTAATAGAAGTTACCTCAGAGGGTATCAGCCAGCATCGCCACAAATTTATCGACTTTGATGCCTTAGTCTTTCTTGGTCTCTCGCCGGAGCACATCGAGCGACACGGCAGCTTTGAAAATTATCGTCAGACCAAAGGAAAGCTTTTTGCCCAATTAGCCAAAAGCCGAAAAAAGGACCAGGTGATTATCGTTAACGCTGACGACCAGCAGGCCGACTATTTCTTAAGCTTTAAAGCCGATCGATATATCGGTTTTGGACGAAGACCCCGGGGGAAAGCCAAAGAAGGTGTTTACCTAAAAGACATTTCGCTTTCTCCGCAAGGCAGCGCCTTTAGTTTTGACGGCCAATCAGTAGAGTGGCCCTTGCGGGGAGAGTTTAATGTCTTTAACGGCCTGGCGGCTGCAGCGGCCGCCAGATCTCAGGGTATTCCGTTGGATAAATCTGCCCGGGCCCTGAGGCAGGTTAAGGGTATTCCCGGACGGATGGAAACGGTTATTAATGAGCCCTTTTCCGTAATTGTTGACTATGCTCACACTCCCAAGGCCCTGGAATCAGTCTACCAGACGATTCGACAGGGCTTAAAGGGACGGTTAATTGCGGTTTTAGGCGCCTGCGGTGGTGGCCGGGATAAGTGGAAGCGTCCTGTTTTTGGAAAACTGGCGGCGACATACGGACAGGTCGTTATTTTAACCAACGAAGATCCTTATGACGAGGATCCGCAGCAGATTATTGATCAGGTGAAGTTAGGTATTCCCAATGATTTTTCAGGCGATCTTCTAATTATTCCCGACCGCGAGGCAGCAATTAAAAAAGCTCTTCAGCTGGCGCAACCAGGCGACGTTGTTGTCATTACCGGGAAGGGTTCGGAAACACTGATGTGCTGGGCCAACGGCCGGAAAATATCTTGGGATGACCGGGAGGTGGTTAAGCGTCTTTGGACCGGGTTAAAGGTTTGACCATATAAGTATCTTCGAGCTCATAGCCAAATCGACGATAATATTCCCTAGTGCCAATCCCGGCGATAACGGCAATCTTGTCAACGCGATCGGCAAATTCCTGGGAAGTAATTTTTTCTGCTTCGATTATTAGCTTT
>JAKQBO010000007.1 GCA_029559515.1 bacterium | reverse complement strand
AGTTGATTATAGTGCTATTTCTTTATTGCCCTTGGAGTTGGCGGTGGTACGGAGCATAGAAACATAATGCCGGGTCGTCTAATGGTAGGACGTTGGGTTTTGGTCCCAAAAATCGGGGTTCGAGTCCCTGCCCGGCAGCATAATTGAACGCAACGAACCCCATCATCTCCTAATTCAGAGTTCATTGCATTCAATGCTGCTAGGTGATTAAAACCCCAGCAGTTTTTTTTAAATAAAAAGGTTTTATAATTAAATAATAAAAAAATATAACAGCTATTGAAATAATTTCTTTGATATTTGTTGTTCTTTCAGTAGTAAAATTAATTGTTCTGATTATGGGCCCTAAGCGCTGGTGCGGACCGGCTAATCCAATTAAATTAGTTTGGAACCAGGCTTTTGTGATGGTGCTTTCAAACGATAAAGAGGTCGAAGTAATAAGAAGAGGATGATTTATGCAAGAGAAGAAATTTCAAAGGCAAGTTGAAGACTTTGTCTGCGAGAAATGCGGCAAGGAAGTGAAGGGTGATGGTTATACCGATCACTGTCCTAGATGTTTAAGGTCTAAGCACGTTGACGTTAATCCGGGCGATAGAAGATCTAAATGTAACGGCTTAATGGAGCCGATTGGTGTTGAAGTTAAAAGCGATAATTATATTATTCATTATCGTTGTGTTAAATGCAGATTTGAGCATCGGATTAAATCTGCTCCAGACGATAATTTCGACGAGATTATTAAACTCGTCAACCGACCTCTCAAGAAATAACGGTTACATCTTTTAAAGAAATATGAAAATAGTTATTTGTGGATCGAGGCATTTTCACGACGATATGCGCAGGCCTGAAAAGAAACTTCAGTAAAATGGCCATATAGTTTTAGGTCCTATTCTTAATAGAAATAAGGAAATCAGTGCTCTTCCCGAGGATCTCCAGAGATATGTTTTTTTGGGTTTGACTCCCTATTATTTTTATTTTATCCGCAAGGCGGATGTTTTTTTATATATAACGAGGATAGCTATCTTGGAAATAGCGGAACAATGGAGCTGGGGTTTGCTACTACTTGTGGAATTTCAATTTACGCACTAAGTAAAGATCAAGACGAGCCGTGTCGGGATATACTTTTTGATTGGTTGGAAGTGAAGAGAAGTTTATAGAAATATTGTGCTATAATAAAACCACTAATTCTAAATTTGAGAGCGGAGTCATCGAATCGATAAGATGCGCTGGTTTAAAAGGTTTTTTCATAATATCTTTAGCGCCATCCATAAAATAACTCTGGCCGAGATGAGGGTCAGGGATAATTTCTTAATTAAATACCTAAATTTTATTCCTTATTGGGTGCGGCCTAATCACTTGACGATTGTTCGCCTGGCATTATCAGGCGTGTTTTTCCTTCCCAGACAGGTCATTGGTGGCGGAACAGCCCTGGTCCTTTTAGCCTTTGGTGGCCTGACGGATATTGTTGATGGCGTTTTGGCTCGTAAGCGTGATCAAATTACAACCTTGGGTGAGATACTTGATCCCATCGCCGACAAGGTGTTGGCTTTAGGCGCTCTATGGTATCTCTTTTCTTATGGATTAATTAACCAGACTCTATTTATTCACATCATTCTGCCGGAGCTAGTGCTTTTAGCCTATGCTATCTGGTATCTGTTTGATCGCCGGGTTAAACACCCTGAGCCCAATATTATTGCTCGACTTAAGTTCACTGGCTATATCTTTGCCTTAATCGTTTTAATGATCTCGCTACTGCTAGGTCCGATTCTATGGATGAATTATCTTGGCTGGGGGCTGATTGTCTTAAGTATTGTGCTCTCCTGGATCAGCCAAATTGTTTATGCTCAAGATGTTATCAGTGATTTTCGAGCCAAGGTAGCAGCCGGGGAAGGTGGAACTAACTAGGGCTTTAGTCGGCCGCCTTATGAAAATTAAAGAGATTAAAGCCAAGGGCATTCTCTCCACCTCTCAGGTTGCTGACTGGACGATTAATCCTTACGTCGGCTGCCAGTACGCCTGTGCTTATTGCTACGCTAAGTTTATGAAGCGATTTACTGCTCATCGCGAAGAATGGGGCGGGTTTATCGATGTTAAGGTTAATGCTCCGGAGTTGTTGAAAAAAGAAATTCTTAAGAAGAAAAAAGGCCGGGTTTGGATCAGCGGTGTTTGCGACCCCTATCAGCCAATTGAGGAAAAGTATCAACTGACGCGTCAATGCCTGGAGGTTTTAAGAGCACACAACTGGCCGATCACTATTCAGACTAAATCACCCTTGGTGCTTAGGGATCTTGACCTATTAAAGCTATTTTCTCAGGCTGAGGTGGGCTTTACTATTACTACCGGAGATGCAAGAATTAAGCAGATCTTTGAACCGAGGGTTCCTTCAATTGAATTACGCTTAGCCGCTTTAGAAAAACTTCATCAAGCCGGGATCAAAACCTATGTCATGATTGCGCCTTTGTTGCCGGGCGCGGATAAATTAGTTTCAAAGCTTAAGAATAAAGTTGACTATGTGCTAATCGATAAGCTTAATTATCATTACGCGGATCGATTATTCCAGGAACATAATTTGGCTAAGGTTGAACGGGCTGACGAATTAGCCAATCTCCTGAAAAAAGAAGACATTCCCTGCCAAGTTTTATTTTAAAAGTTGATATGAGCTTTAAAGATCAAGTTCTTAAAACGGTCAAGCAGATTCCCCGGGGGAGGGTCATGAGCTACAAGAAAGTGGCTGAGCTCTCTGGTTCGCCCCGCGCCTGGCGTTCGGTGGGTAACATTTTGAATAAAAACAAAGATTCAGAAGTTCCTTGCCACCGGGTGATTAAATCCGACGGAACAATTGGCGGTTACCGCCGAGGGGTTAAAGAGAAGGCCCGTCGTCTGCACCAAGAAGGTGTTTTGGTAAGAAAAGGGAAGTTTGTTTTTTGAAGTTTTAAATTGGTTGAATCTGCGTGAGTCTCGCACAGTTAATATTTATCTGAAACTATGAAAAAAGCAGTCATCGTTTTAATTGTTATCACAATCTTATTTTTGCTGGTTATTTTTATTCTTCGTCCGGGAGTGGAAGAAAAATCAGTGGTGCTTTCCGAGGATCGCCAATCCTTTCAGGTCTTAAAAGAAGATGGCCAGGTGGTCTTAAATTATTCAATCAATGATTGGCGTGATTGGGCGACCGAAAACTGGGAGATCATTTTATCAGAGCCTCTGGCTATTGGCGATGAAGAAATAACTCCAGATAACTTTTATAGCTTTAATAGCGTCGCTATGGCGCCTGATTTTAGCCGAATTGCCTTTTCTCTTTCGGCTTATGCTATGCTGACTGATCTTTCCTTGATTAATGTTATTGATCTGGCCGACGGTCAGGTGCGGATGATGCCGGCCGGGACTTTTGGGCAAGTCGGGGAGATGATATGGTCGCCAACCGGCCGGCATTTAGCCTACTCGCTGCATACGGCTCGAGCAATGGGTGACCGCCTTTCGGTTGACAACATTGCCAATCTGACCAAAGAGTTTGTTCTGACTGATCAGGAGATAGTTTTGGGCCTGAGGATAGCGGGAGCATCTGATGGTGAGGAACTGAATCCGAACTTTAGGGATCTGGTTTGGTCTGAAGACGGCCAGCGTCTCTACTTTTTAACTGATAGCCTGATTCAGAATAAAACCGCCAAGTGGAGCATCAAATTTGATGGAACAGATTTGGTTTTAGAGGAGCAAATTGAAAGATCAACTGAAGAAATAACGGGCAATCTGATAATTAACAACCCTGGTTTAGAGGAAGATGTTTGGTATCTCAGTCACGAGGCTCCGGGAAGCCCAGGTTTATTGACCAAGTTAGAGGTGGGTGATACAATCAGCTGTTCGGGTCCGGATTATTTTTGCCAAGGGATGGCTGATAGGAATCATGATTTAAGCGGGGCGAGAGTTGAAGTTACCGGAATCGAACAAGATAATTTATTCTTAGTGCAACAGATTAAATTAATAGATTAATTATCTTGAGAGAAATAACGAAAATAAATAATTATGAATAAAAAAGCGTTAATTTCTGTTTTAGTTTTAGTTTTTATTGGCGTAGTTTTTGTTTTTACTTTTAACTCAAGCACTCAGGAACCAGAGAATGATTCGGATAGCCAGGTCGGATTAATTGATTGTCTGGCGGCCAATAGTTTTGTTATTTACGGCAGCAGCACTTGTCCGGCTTGTGCTCAATTAGTTAACAGCCTCGGAGGCTATGAGGCAGTTACTCCAATTTATGTTGAGTGCAACGAGGAACAAGATCGGTGCGCCGAAAACATGCAGACTAATTACGTTCCGGAGATACAGATTAACGGAGAAGTTTATACTGGTTCCCGGGATCCACAGGCGCTAGCCGAACAAGTTGGTTGTAAAATTTAACCGCCTATGAAGGCCTTCAGCCGAATATTCATTTTGATTTCGCTGGGGACTTTTTTGTTTGTTCCTTTGGTTCAGGCTGATACTCTGGAAGAGCCAGCCTTGGAAGAAAAAATCATAGTGCACTTTTTTGAGGATCGCCTCTGCCCGGTTTGTGCTGAGCAGAAGAGCTTCATGGAGGAGCTAAAAGATGAATATCCGCAGATGGATCTGCGAATATATCCAATATCTGACTTAGCTCGATTTCATGAGTTAGCAGCCGAGTACGAGCTGGAAGACTATCGAATCATGGCCCCAACAACTTTTGTCCGGGGGAGTTTTCTTCAATTTCGTGACTTCGGCGAGCGGCAGAAAGAAACGTTTATTAACGCTCTAGAGGGCGAAGAGATTCAAGAAGAATGCTGCCTAATCAGAATTCCTTTTTTAAACATTGAAATTGATATTAGCAACTGGTCGCTGCCCTTGATTACGGTTTTACTCGGTTCAGTTGACGGCTTCAACGTCTGCTCGATTGGAGCCCTGATCCTTATTTTAAGCATTGTGATTATATTTGAATCAAGAAAGAAAACACTACTCTATGGCGGGTTATTTATTTTGACGACAGCCATAGTCTACGGCTTATTAGTTTTTGCTTGGGGCTGGGCTTTTGAACTGTTAGTTAGCCAACTGCCAATTATTAGAATAGTTATCGGTTTGGCTGCTTTATTGGGCGGACTTTATTTCTTCAAGGAGTTTTTAAGGTTTTACCGATATGGGCCGACCTGTGAAGTTTCAGACAATGCCTTAACCCGGCGGGCTACTGAAGGGCTGAAAAAATCCTTTGACAATCCAAAGAAGGGATCGTTTCTTTTGGCTTTGGCCGTAATATTCTTTGCCCTGGTTGTCACGGTGGTTGAACTGCCATGTTCGATTGGCATACCGATTACTTTTGCGGCCATTTTAGCAGAATCAGGCATTAGTCTTTCCGGGTATGTCTTTTACATTATTCTCTATATCTTTTTTTATCTATTGATTGAGTTGATTATTTTCTTGGGCGCCGTCTTTACCAAGTCGATCTGGGTTGCTGGATCTAAGGCTATTACTTGGATAACCTTATTGGGCGCTTTAGTTTTATTCTATTTAGCCTTTCATTATTTAATTGGTATTTAACATGGCTAAAGTTAAAATATATACAATACCAACTTGTGTTTTTTGTTTGCCAACCAAGCAGTTTCTTCAGCAGCAAGGCGTTGACTATGAAGAGATTGACATTAGTCAAAGTGAAGCAGCTCTAAAAGAATTGAAGGAGAAAACCGGTCAAACCGGAGTACCAGTGATTGAGGTTGGCGACCGGCTGGTGATTGGCTTCGACCGGGCTAAAATTAATAAATTATTAAAAGAGGCGGGATTGCGATGAAGGCCGAACAAGTTAAGAGCGAGTTAAAAAAGATGGCTGACCGAAAAAGAGCTGCGGTCAGTCATCGTTTTTTTAAAACTGGGCCAGGGGAGTACGGCCACGGGGATTTATTTTTAGGGGTGACGGTTCCAGATCAGAGGAAAATAGCTCGCAAATTCACCAAGCTAAAGTATCCAGAGATTGAGAAGCTTTTATTGAGTTCGTGGCACGAACACCGCCTGACCGGTTTGCTGATTCTAATTGATCAATACGAGAAAGCTGACTTGGCCGACAGGAAAAATATCTTTAATTTCTATTGTCGCCATCTTGATTCAGTCAATAATTGGGACTTGGTTGATGTTTCGGCTCCTAGAATAATGGGCGATTATTTAATTAACCAAGAGAGAAAAATTCTTTATAAGTTAGCTGGCTCTAAAAATCTCTGGCACCGGAGGATCAGCATCGTCGCGACTCTGGCCTTTATCCGCAACCATGATTTTCGCGATACTCTAAAGATAACCAGAATGTTATTAAAAGATGACCAGGATTTGATCCATAAGGCCGCTGGCTGGATGCTGAGAGAGGTTGGGAAAAGGGATTTGTTGACAGCTAAGGAATTTATAGATCAATATCATAGTGAGATGCCTCGGACTATGTTAAGATATTCCCTAGAGAGGTTTTCTGCCGAAGAAAGAAAATATTATTTAAAAAGGTAATCTATGTCTTGGGATCCCGTGGCTATTATAATCATTCTGGCTTTGGCTTTATTCTTTGTTGTTCTTTATTACTGGCTGAGGCAGATAAAAGTTTTGCTTCAAGAAAACAGAGAGCGGTCTTATGAGGTGATCGAGGAGAAACTGAAGCGGGAAACGGAATATGTTGAAAGCCGCAAGGAGGATATTAAAGAGTTAGTTAATAAAATTGAACAGCAGCTTCAAAGCAGCCAGCAGAAGCTGGAGGCAACAGAGAGAGACCGTCTGGAAACCTTCGGTCAACTGAAAAGCGTTTTAGAGCAGCAGCAGCAGGTGACTGAGCATCTTCGGGACTCAACCGATCATCTTAAAAATATTCTTTCTAACAACCAGCAGCGAGGACAATACGGTGAAGAGGTGGCCGAGCAGCTGATTCAAGCGGTAGGCTTTGTTCGGGGGGAAAACTACCTCATCCATCCTAAAACTAAATCAGGCACCCAGCCCGACCTGGCCTTGCTGATGCCGGACAAAACTCAGGTTAATGTCGATGTTAAATTTCCGATCACAGCTTTGATTCATTACCAGGAGTCTCAGGGGGAGCCTGAGAAGGCAGCTGCCCTGAAACAGTTTTCAGCTGATGTTAAACAGAAGGTTAAAGAGGTTACCAGCCGTTCTTATATTAATCCGGAAGAAGGGACGGCTGATTTTGTTATTCTCTTTGTGCCTAATGAAATGGTTTTCAGTTTTATTTACGACAAGTTAAGGGATGTTTGGATGGATGCGTTGAAGCAGAGAGTAATTCTGGCTGGACCCTTTAATTTCGTGGCTATTCTGAGAACTATTTACTGGTCGCACCAGAATTTCAAATACCAGGAAAACTTGAGAGATATTATCGGATTAATTAAATCTTTTGAAGAGGAATATCAAAGATTTAATCAGGCTGTTGACAAGTTGGGCGGGGATATCGACCGAGTTGCTGATCAATATCGGCAGGTTGTTCAGACGCGCCGCCAAAAATTAGTTCACTTGATCGATCAAATTAAAGGCGAAGCAAAAAATTCATCGGGTGCTGAAAAACAAAACTAGATTTTTTTTTAAATAAGACTAAAATAAATCAGATTGACAACAAAGGAATGCAGAGAAAAAATCTTGAAAAATTTTTAACAAAAGTAGACCGCATCTCAGCCTGGGTTTTGCTGGTGACTTTTATCCTTTACATAATCAGCGGTTATGGATTAACTCGGGGGTTGATTGATCGTTCTGTGTCCCAGGGTCTTCACGTGCAGTATCTGCCATTAATTATTATTGTTGCCTTTACGCTTCATGTCGGCTTGGCACTTCGTCTGGCTTTTGTTCGCTGGCAGGCCTGGAATAAATTCAGTAAGACTGTTTTAATCTTAGCCTGCATGGCCTTTCTGGGCTTTTTCGTTTATGTTGAATTATTTTATCAGGGAACGTCTCGTCCGGAACAGACGGGCCCTGAGATGGAAATTGAGTATTCTCAACTGGACGAGGGGCTGGAAATAGACATTGTCAGCGAACCATTAGAGGAAGCGAGTGGCCTGCGGATTTTTACTTTAGAGGAGTTGTCTTATTATGATGGCCAAGACGGCCGTCCGGCTTATG
This sequence comes from bacterium, assembly GCA_029559515.1. Lineage (GTDB taxonomy): Bacteria > Patescibacteriota > Minisyncoccia > Minisyncoccales > UBA1441 > UBA1441. The sequence goes on along the minus strand of JAKQBO010000007.1, from coordinate 72,961 downwards.
TAGCGGTGGACGGGATCGTTTATGACAACACCGAGGTCTTTGGAGACGGCCATCACTACTCTCATCTAGCCGGGCAAGAGCTAACCGAAGAGTTCTACTCTTACCACGTACTGGAAGAGATTATTAAGTATCCGGTGGTCGGTCAGCTGGCTGATTAAAGCCGGCTTTTTTATTTATTCGACTGCTTCAGCCAAGTTAATTAATCTTCTAATATGGCAACACGTGCCCGCAAGACCAAGGCTTCTCAGAAGACCAAGGTCACTAAGAAGACTTCTAAGCCTAAGAAGACAGCCAAGAAGACTACTACAAAGAAGGTAGTTAAGAAAGCTGCTCCCAAGAGGGCTAAGAAGAAAAGTCCAGCCAAGAAGTAATTGGCTTCTGGTATTGCCCTAATTTCAACCAGATTTTTGATTGTTGCGGGACGGAAGAATATCTTTCGTCCCGCGAACATGTTATTTTTTTAAAATGAAAAGAGACTTTATAACTTTATTGATTGTTGTTTTAGCTTTTGTGGTCTTGATCGGCTGGGCCTCTTGGCAACAGGTTAAGGAGCCAGCAGTAGAGACCGGGGCTTCTGATAAATGGACTCACTGCCACTCAGTAGCTTTCAATCATTCAATGCAATGTTGGACTTCAGACGGATGGATCTCACTTGCTTATCAAGAAGAACCTTCCTTGGTGGCATTGGATTTTCCCGGCATTGACGGCCCCTGGTCGGTTATTGACGGAGAGCTCAATGTTAGCGGTCGTTTAACCGGCCTTTGGTTTTTTGAAGCTGATTGCCAAGCTGAAGTCTACGATTATCAAGGAAGAAAGATTACTCAAGCCATTGCCACAGCAACAGGGGAGTGGATGACTGAGGAGTTAGTTAATTTTCAGGTAACATTTTCTTGGCCAGATGGCCTGGAGATAGAAAAAGCTGTTCTGGTATTAATAAAAGATAATCCGACCGGCTATCCGGAACACGACGACGCCTTGGTGTTACCGATTAGGTTAAGTTACTCTTCTGATCGAAAATAATGTTCAAGCTGCTTTGGGCGGGAACTGATTTTATTTACTCTCAGCTTTTTCCTCCTTTTTGCCTCAATTGCGGACGGCGGGGAGCATATGTCTGCCCAGAGTGCCAAGTTTTCTTAGTGGAAGCTGAACCGGCTTGTCCGGCTTGTGGCCAGGCTAGTCCTGGGGGATGGCTTCATCAAAAATGTTTTTCGTATTTAGATCGAAGGATAGTTGCTTGGGAAAACCAGGGCCTGGCGAAGCGCCTAATCGCGACGATTAATCAAAGCCGGGCGTCTCATCTGTTGGAATATCTCGGCCTCCAAGCTTTAGCGAGTTTTTTAAAAAGTGATTCTTACAACGACCTCAGCCGTCTTTTTTCTGATTGCTCCGTTGAGATCATCGCGGCACCGCCACCTCAGAAGATGGCAGACTGTTCGGATCTGTCTAGTGTTTTGGTCCAGCAAATAGTTAACTTTTTTCGGAATGAACAGCTCCAGAATCAGGCAATTAAACCCAAAGAGAAAAAGGCGGTTCTGGTTTCATTGGAGGATCATGCTGATATCAAAGCTAAAGCCCGGGAACTGAAAGATAACGGCTTTACTCAAGTCTTTTCATTGGTTTTGGTTGGATAGTCGTGTTAATATTAAATAATTATTAACGAAGTTGTTTTATGGAGACCATTAACTTTGATTATTTCCAGAAAGTTGACCTGAGGGTTGCTTCGGTAATTGAAGCCGAAACAATTGATGTTTCAGATAAACTAATTAAACTGAAGATAAGCCTAGGCGACGAGGAGCGTCAGATTGTTGCCGGATTGCAGTCTTATTATCGACCGGAAGACCTGGTCGGCCGGCAGATCGTTGTGGTTGCTAATCTAGCCCCTCGGAAGATGATGGGTTACGAGAGCCAGGGCATGTTGCTGGCCGCTAGCAATGGCGAACCGGTTTTGCTCCAGCCAGAAAAAGAGGTTCAGGCGGGAGCGAGAATTCATTAATTTTCATAATATGAAAAAGTTAAAAATCGATAAAGATAAATGCATTGGCTGTGGCGGCTGCGAGTTTAACTGTCCCGAAGTTTTTGAAATTAATATTAGTAGCGGCAAAGCTGAAGTGAAGGCGGGCGCTGACCTGGAAGAAAACAAAGAAGCCATTGAGCGGGCGATGAAAGAGTGCCCGACCGAGGCTATTTATGAGGAAGACTGAAATGCCTTACTTGTCTTTAGCGGAAACAGAGTCGGATTATTTAATCACTTCTCGGCGAGAAAAGTGCGCTCGGCTGTTGTCTCAACCAGAGCTGCACGAGGAAGACATGATTGAGCTCTACATTGCTCTACACGTAGTGCTCGAAGTAGGCTTGAATGCCTTATTACGCCGAATAACTCTTTGGCACGCCCAACCGGCTTTTGATCGGCGCGAGGTTATCAACCAAGTTGACGACATTAACTTCAAAGACAAAACGGCTTTGTTTCTTTACTATGGTCATTTTAATTTTGGCCAAAAGACTGAGCAGGCCAAAAACCATCAGAGTATTTTAAAAAAGATGGCTCACTTTTCTGAAATTAGAAATCAACTGCTGCATGGTCACTCAATCAGCACCTTTATTTTAGAAGGGCAGGCTCATGACTCTAGTGTCCGCCGGAAGATGAACCCCAAAACGCTGGCCAAGCAAATTGGGCTGTTTCGGGACATTATTCAAGGCATGATCTTCTACCTAGAGTGCCTTGATCTCGAGGGCCGGCCTCTTGATAAAGAAGAGCTTCGGAAAAAATATCTTGATCTTAGCTTTCTAGAAAAAACTAAATTTAATTAACCATGGAGTGCGCTCGCGAAGAAAACTCCAAAGATTGTCCTTGTACCTGGACCAGCTGTAGTCGGCGAGGAGTCTGCTGTCTCTGCCTGAAGCATCATCTCGCGAAAGGCGAGCTCCCGGGTTGTTGCTTCTCAGCCGAAGCTGAGAAAACATATGATCGCTCGATTGATAATTTTATCCGGGACTATCAGCAAAGATCGAAATGAGGATCTTAGCCTTTAAGACAATGGCATGGATAAAAAAACACCTTCATTAAAACATCTGGCTATTATTCCGGATGGCAATCGTCGGTGGGCTCGGGAACGCGGCCGGCCGATCCTTGAGGGGCATCAGGCCGGTTTCAGGGTCCTAAAGAAAACGGCGGTCTGGTGCCGTGATTTTGGGATAGAATATTTAACTATTTTTGCCTTCTCTCGGGATAACTGGAAGCGCTCAGAGAAGGAAATTGATTACTTGGTAAAACTAGCAATCAAGCTATTCTCCCGAGAGGTTAAATGGGCTCTGGAAGAAGATATCCAGATTAGGGTTGCGGGGGATCGGCCGGGTTTGTCTGCGCAAATACAGCGCCGGATCAAAGAAGCCGAGGAGAAGACTCGAAGTAACAATAAACTGATACTAACTCTGGCTCTAAACTACAATGGACGGAGTGAAATTGTTGAAGCCTTTCGTCAAATAATTAAGCAGGGCAAGAAGGCTGGTGAAATTAATGAAGATTTAGTTAGCCGGAGCCTTTGGACAGCCGGACTACCTGATCCGGATATGATTATTCGAACCAGCGGGGAACAGCGATTGTCTGGTTTTTTGACTTGGCAGTCAATTTACAGCGAACTTTATTTTCTATCCAAATATTGGCCGGACTTCAATAAAGGCGACCTGGAAACCGCCCTGGATGATTATCGGCAGAGATCGAGAAGGTTTGGCCGTTGATTAAAAAAAGAGACGGCCAATCAGTCGTTTTCTCCCGAAAATCAGTTTTATTTGCGCCTATTATGATTTTATTAAAACTAACATAAATGATAAGAAAGATTTTCATCTTTTTTGTTTTTGTGGCGACGGTATTTTTAGTTTGGTGGAACTTTGATCAGATTAACTGGTCTGGTCACTTAGACTCATTAATTGAGCTGGGGGACTTTATTAATCCCGTTCAGGTTCAAGATCAGATTACAGCTCCTCCGCCCTTAACCCTGGAAAATACTCAGGAATCGGCAGTTAGCTTTCTTGATCCAGATATAATCTGGGCAACAGGGAACGAAAGGAGAGCCGCTGAAGGCTTAGCGCCACTTATCAGAAACAGCTTATTGGACGAGGCGGCTCGTTTGAAAGTTGAAGACATGTTCCAGCGCCAATATTTTGCTCACGATTCGCCTGATGGACAAGGGATAGACTCTTGGGCTAAACAGGTCGGTTATGATTTTATTGTCATCGGAGAAAACCTAGCCCTCGGCAATTTTCAGAGCGAAGAGCAACTGATTCAGGGCTGGATGGACAGCCCGGGACACCGTGAAAATATTCTTCATCAGCAATACCAAGAGATTGGCCTGGCGACCAAGCTAGATACATTTGAAGGCAGAACAGTTTGGTTAGCGGTTCAGGTTTTCGGTCTGCCCGCCTCAGCCTGTCCGATCCCGGATGAGGCGCTTCGCCTATCAATTAACGAAAACAAAATTCTGCTGGAAGAAAAATATCTTCAGATTGCAGAGATTAAAGAAACGCTAAACAATATTCACCCTCGTCGAGGCGATGATTATTCCGAATTGGTCGACGCCTATAATTTATTAGTTCAGAAATACAATAGCCTGGCTCAGGAGACGTCAGCTATTATCAGCGATTACAACAATCAAGTGGCTGAATTCAATGAATGTCTGGGATACTAGTCAACGACTTTCCATTCGATTTCTTCTTCTTGGCCGACAAATTCCAGCCACTCGCCATCATCGTTAATGGCATACCATTTGCCTTTGGCGTTGCTCCAGACCAGAGGCATGTTTCTATAAAAAGGCTTCTTGATAACTTCTCTCGGCTTGAGCCGGTCAAGCTCGAGCCACTTCTTGGCGACTGTCTCCAGGCTGTATTCTAAATTTCTTGACTTAGCCCACTCGGCGACAGTGGTAATAGCTTGACGGGCTTTATCGACCGAACCAGCCAACTCCAGAATCTCTTTGGCGGCTCGAGTATAGCGACCGTAGATTATCTTTTTCTTTCGAGCACTTTCTTTGATTTCATCAAGCGACAAGCCCCGAGTATAAAAGTAGTGGTTGACTACTTTCTGGATGTCGGTTTCGGGAACTTCTCTTTTGGATTTTTTACTGGATGCCATAGCCTGTTTATTCTAACCGAAAATTAACCTTCTGGCTATAATATGCTAGAATATCTTGGAACATGATTCAAAGGATATTCATTGCTATCGCCTTGCCAGAGGATTTTCGGTCGCAACTAATCCAGATTCAGGATCGTTATCATTTACCAGTTAGCTGGGTCCAGGCAGATAATCTTCATGTGACCGTCCTCTTCTTAGGTGCGGTGCAATCAGAAAATGTTTATCAAATAATCAGAGAAGTTGAAAGAGTGGCGAAAAAACACCAGCCTTTTACTCTTAATTTCGGCCAGGTTAGATATGGGCCAGATGATTCTTTGCCGCCTCGCCTGGTTTGGCTGACAGGCGAGGAGAACCAAGAATTTAATAAGCTGAAAGAGGAGATTGACCAGCGCCTTCGGGCCGAAAACCTTTATTATTTGCCGGACCAATCCAGAGACGCCAAGATTCATGTTACTTTAGGACGAGTGAAGAAGTGGGAGTGGGCTAAGCTGGAAGCTGAAGCGCGAGAGCCGATTAAAGAAGACCTTGACAGGCAGGTGATGGTAAATGAAATATTAATTATGGAAAGTAAACTTTCTCCTGGCCGGCCGCCGAAGTATTTTGTCATAGAAACAATTCCTTTAAAATCATTATGAAGATACACTGCATTGGTATTGGCGGGATCGGCGTTTCAGCCTTAGCCCGATACTATTTGGCCCGAGGTGACGAGATAACCGGATCGGATCTGGGCCAGACAGAAATTATTGAGGATTTGAAAAAATTAGGCGCTAAGATTAAAACTGGCCGGCACCAGGCCAGTCATGTTCCTAAAGACGTCGGAATGGTTATTTATAGCGCCGCCGTCCAAGATGATAATCCAGAGCTGCAACAGGCAAGATTAATAGAAAAGAAGAGAGCCTTGCCGATTTTAACCTATGCTCAGGCCTTGGGCCAGGTAACTCGGGACCATTTTACGGTAACTGTTTCCGGAACTCACGGCAAAAGCACCACTGTTTCAATGCTCTCTCTGATTCTAGTCGAAGCGGGATTAGACCCAACAGTTATTATCGGCACCAAGCTAAAGGCTTTCGGCAACAGCAATTTCCGCTTAGGTCGAAGTCGATATTTTATTATTGAAGCTGACGAATGGCAGGGTTCGTTTCTGAACTACCATCCGGAGATGATTGTTTTAACTAATATTGAGGAAGACCATCTCGATTACTATCGGGATCTCGACCATATCGTTGACACCTATCAGGAATATCTGGGTCGGCTTTCCCCGGAAGGAACTTTGGTCTTCAATCAAGACGATAGAAATATTATTCATTTGCTGAGCCGGGTTCGGATCAAAAACAAGGCGCCTTTTTCTTTGAATCAGCAAGAGGCCGAAAAGATAGCGCGGGTAATCAAGGTGCCCGGTCGGCATAATATCAGCAATGCCCTGGCCGCCTTGACGGCAGCCCGAGCGCTGGGAGTATCGGATGAAGTTTCTTATAAGGCAATAAGCCATTACTACTGTTGTTGGCGCCGCTTTGACCAGCGCCGAGGGAAGCTAGACAAGACAACTTTTACACTGATTCATGATTATGCCCATCATCCGACTGAAGTTAAGGCGCTGTTTCAAGCTCTGGAAGAAAGATTTGAAAACCGGCGGATCTGGTTTATCTTTCAGCCCCACCAGTATCAACGGGTTTTCTATTTTTTCGATCGCTTTGTTGAAGCCTTTCAAAACGGTAAAGAGGGGCGGAATGATTATCGAGTTATCATCACTGATATTTATGATGTGCCGGGTCGAGAACGGGCCAGCTTAAGCCGAAAAGTTAATGCTGAAAAGATGGTTCAGGCTATTGGCCGAGACAATACCTTATATTGGCCCTTTGGCCAGCTTTCGCAGAAGCTGAGCCAGGAGCTGGCGAAAGATGATATTGTGGTGGCTGTTGGCGCCGGCGACATTTATCAGTGGGCGGTTAAACTTGACCCTTGACTATTGGCAGAGAGAGGAGAGTATGCTAATATCTAGGCAGAGGGTTGGAGGCGTCGATAATCTTATCGTCGTTTAGACCAAAGAAGCATCTTCTATGCATAGCGGGTTGCCTAGCTATCGGAAGAAGCTCAAGTTAATTAAAATTAATTTTTAATATGAGTTTTTATATTTGGCTTGTTATCCTTCTACTTATTGTGCTCGTGCTTTGGTTCTGGATGGGAAAGAAAAAGAAAAATGGAGGCTCCGGGACCGGAGAGAGTCCGCATAAGCCGGAAGGCTTTCAGAGCAAGGAAAACCAGTCTCAACAGTAATTTTTTGATTTAAGAAAGACTGAGGATCTGGCTTGAGCCTAATCATCAGTCGGCAGAAGCGAACTGCTCCAGCGGTTCGCTTTTGTTTTTCAGCCAGTTGACAAAATTTTAACTTTTGCTAAACTTACTTGCGTATGGAAAAGCCATTAACAATCAGATTTATCCAAAGCGACTAAGAGAGTACGCTGTTTATTGCCTGGTTGACGAGTCGCTTTCAATAGCGGCTTTTTCTTTGAAAAGTTCTTGACAATTTAATAATGTAATTAATAGCTTTAGCAACTATTAATTGCTAGTCAGTTTAGAAAGCATTTTTATGAAGAAGGTTACTTTAAGAGCAGATGGTGGATGCCTTGGGATATTGAGGCGATGAAGGACGTGGCGTAGCTGCGATAAGCTTCGGGGAGGTGTGTAGCAACCTTTGATCCGGAGATCTCCGAATGGGAGTACCCGTTCCGGCTTAACCCGGAACAGCCTCTTTTAGAGGCGGCGAACCCGCTGAAGTGAAACATCTCAGTAAGCGGAGGAAGAGAAATCGTAAGAGAACTCCTTAGTAGCGGCGAGCGAAAAGGAGCGTGCCTAAACTTTTGGCGGAGCCTTGCTCCACCAAGAGGGTCGTAGGGAGATCCATAAAAGAAACGACGATCGTTAGTCGAACCGTTCTGGAAAGAGTGGGCCACAGAGGGTGATAGCCCCGTAGACGAAAACGATCAAATTTCTGGTTCTTTCCTGAGTACCGTTGGGACAGAAAACCCAGCGGGAATTATCCCGGACTACCGGGAAAGGCTAAATACTCAATATCACCGATAGTGAACTAGTACCGTGAGGGAAAGGTGAAAAGCAGCCCGGTGAGGGCGTTGAAATAGACCTGAAACCATCATGCTCACAAGGACTCGGAGCGGCTTTTAAGCCGTGACGGGGTGCTTTTTGCAGAACGAGCCAACGAGTTTATTTAAGTCGCAAGTTTAATCGGGGTCTCCCCGAGAGGCGTAGTGAAAGCGAGGGTTAATAGCCCGCCTAGCGGCTTGAGTAAGACCCGAAGCCAGGCGATCCTGCCATGGCCAGGATGAAGCGCGTGGAAGCACGCGTGGAGGTCCGAACCCGTGAGTGTAGCAAAACTCTGGGATGAGCTGTGGCAAGCGGTGAAAAGTCAATCGAGCCTGGGAATAGCTGGTTCTCCTCGAAATAGCTTTAGGGCTAGCGTCCGATGCTTCGCCCGGGAGGTAGAGCACTGGATAGACTTGGTTGGGTTCGTCCCGCCCTGTTTAACCAAACTCCGAATTCCCGGAGCGTTTGAGTCGGGCAGTCAGTCTGTGGGCGCTAAGGTCCATGGGCAAAAGGGAAACAACCCAGACCATCGTCTAAGGTCCCAAAATTAGGCTAAGTGTATCAAGGAAGTGGAATTTCTCAGATACCTGGAAGGTTTGCTTAGAAGCAGCAATCCTTTAAAAAGTGCGTAATAGCTTACCAGCTAAGAAGTTCCGCGCCGAAAATTTACGGGCCTAAGCCTAATACCGAAGACATGGAGTTAACTCTTTTGAGTTAGCTGGTAGAGGAGCGTTCCTCCAGCGTCGAAGTCGTTGCGGAAGCAACGGTGGAGCGGGGGGAAGTGAGAATGTTGGCACGAGTAACCGCAACTCAGGTGAGAGCCCTGAGCACCGAAAACCTAAGGTTTCCTTGGCAATGGCAATCATCCAAGGGTTAGGCGGGCCTAAGGCCAACCCGAAAGGGGTAGTCGATGGACAGCTGGTTAATATTCCAGCCCGCCTATTGGGTAGTGCTGAGATGACGAAGAGTAGTAACCGGATCCCATTATTGGATTTGGGTCGGCGGGCTAAGGAGCAATCCAAGGTCAACCGAAATCTTTCCTCTCGGGGAGGGAAATTCCGGCCAGCACTCTTCCCGGAAAAGTTTCAGTGACGTTCCCAATAGGCTCCGTACCGAAAACCGACACAGGTGGGTGGGCATAAAAGTGCTAAGGTGAACGGGTAAAATCTCGTTAAGGAACTCGGCAAAACAGTGTCCGTAAGTTTGCGATAAGGACTCCCCAGGTTCGCCTGGGGCGCAGCGAACGAATCTCTGGCGACTGTTTATCAAAAACACAAGTCTCTGCGAACTCGTAAGAGGATGTATAGAGGCTGACGCCTGACCAGTGCCGTAAGGTTAACCTTGGCGGTCTGATTCTTTGGAATTGGGCTGACTGAGCGAAGCCCCGGTAAACGTCCGCGGTAACTCTGACCGTGTTAAAGTAGGAACACTGCTTTAGTAAAATCCGGCTATATGCTGGAAAGTCTGGTGTATCCAGCACTACTCTGTCATAATGTGTTAAGGTCAACCTAGACTTTAACAATATGCAGAGTGACAATGTGTCTGGTGCAGACAATCAGCAGGAAAGATCGGTTTTTACCGGATGGATTGTTGGTTTTGTCGATGGAGAAGGATGTTTTACAGTAAGTTTTTTTAAACATCCTAAATCTAGATTGCGATTAAAGTGGCAGGTATTTCCGGAGTTTGTAATTACACAGAGCATTGAAAGCAAGGAGGCTCTGGAGAAAATTCATGAATTCTTTGGTTGTGGTGGCATCTATCTCAATAAGCGATACGATAATCACCACTATCATTTAGCGAAATACGTTGTCAGAAATCGCCAAGATTTGCTCAAAAAAATAATTCCTTTTTTTGAGTCCCATCCACTCAAAACTACCAAGAAAAAGAACTTCCAATACTTTGCTCGTATCGTTAGAATGATGGACAAAGGAGAGCACCTTAACAAAAAGGGGCTGGAAAAAATTCAGACACTAACAACAAAGATGAACACAAGGAAGTTCCGGTAGGATCGAAATCCTCAGAGGCCATACGCCGGACTCTAGTTTTAAGCTAGAGAAGATATGGTCCGACCTCCATGGCGACATGGAGAGCGAAGTCTTAAATGTCTTTGCCGCCTGTTTTTATCTAAAACAGGTCACATAAGTAACAGATTGAGCGTAATCCCTTGCCTGGTAAGTTCAGGCCCGCATGAAAGGCGTAACGACCGGAGAACTGTCTCAACGAGATGCCCGGTGAAAATGCAGTACCGGTGAAGATGCCGGTTACCTGCGGCTAGACGGAAAGACCCCGGGAGCTTTACTATAACCAGATATTGGCCTAGGGTTATAGCTGCGTAGCGTAGGTGGGAGACTTTGAAACCTGACTTTAGGGTTAGGTGGAGTCGCCAATGAAACACCACCCTGTTATAGTTCTAGTTCTAACCGAGCCGCCTCAAAAACGGCCGGGACATTGTTTGGGGGTTAGTTTGAGTGGGGCGCTCGCCTCCTAAATGGTAGCGGAGGCGCCTAAAGGTCAGCTAGCTTCGGATGGAAATCGAAGCGATAGGGCAAAGCCATAAGCTGGCTTTACTGCAAGGCGGCTATGCCGCGCAGTCTCGAAAGAGGAGCTTAGTGAACCGACCGTAATTTGTAGAACTACGGAAGATCATCAGATAAAAGCTACCCCGGGGATAACAGGTTAGTAGGGCCCACGAGTCCATATCTACGGCCCTGTTCGACACCTCGATGTCGGCTCAAGATATCCTGGAGCTGGAGAAGGTTCCAAGGGTTCGGCTGTTCGCCGATTAAAATCTTACGCGAGCTGGGTTCAAACCGTCAACAATCATGACATCGAGTTTACACGGCGGCTTTCCACCGTAAGGTGGATTGAAAAAACCGACTCATATCGGTGAAGTCCTAATAATTGTGATGCAACCTGTCACGTATTAGGATAATACCGAGGGAAGTCGTATATGTCTAAACAACTAAAAAGTTTGTGCTTAATGTACCTAAGGAATTAAATGAAATTATGAGAATAATCGATTCCTTCGGAAGTCCGGAAAGTGTGTTGTTCATATATCGACCCCGTAGAGACTTTCATGCTTGCGCATGAGGATGGAGGAGAAACCTCCATAATACGTCGGTCTCCTTTCTTAAAAGGAAAGGATGGTGGTATAGTCCGAACCACCTGGCGACAGGTGTAAAAAGTAAATTAGCGTGAGACAGGTTGGTCACTATCTACCGCAGGCGCTAAATCTTGAGGAGACTCATTCCTAGTAAGAAATTGCTACTTCACGGAGTAATCCGTGATGACAACCCGACTAATAACGGTGAAACCTTCATTTTTTATATGGTTGCAGCGACTAAAAAACTTGTCGGTCCATAGTTTTTTGGTACAATTTACTTGAGGACCATATGAAAATTAAGGCAATACCGTGGGAAGACAAAAAAATAAAGTTGATCTTGCATACATAGCTGGATTTCTAGACGGAGATGGCAGTATTTTCTTTCAAGTAAAGAAACGAAAAGATTCGTCTAGAGGGAGAAGACTGATGTTTACGATTTGTTTTTATCAGGACATCAGGCACGAGAAGCCGCTTTTCTGGATAAGAGAAGTCTTAGAAATAGGATATATATCTCATCGAAGCGATGGTATAACCGAGTTGAGGATTAATGGATATAAGCAAATTAGAGAAATTCTGATTCTTCTTTATCCTTATCTACGCTTCAAAAAGGAACAAGCGAAACTTATTTCTCAAGTGTTAGATATTCTTGTTCTGAAAAACATAAACCAGCTAACAATCACTGAGAAGAAGAAGATTGCGAATGCATTGCTGAGATCAAGGAGACTCTCTTATCAGTCTGGAAAGAAAAAAATGGATAAGACGAGAAAAGATATTGCGGAAATTCTTTCTTTTTAAGCCTTTATTTTTGTCCCCGTAACGACTTGTCGATATAACATAATATCGCTTATAGAGGGGAAATCTCTTAGGAGAAGATGTAAGCCTCTATAATATGTCGGCTCCTTCTGTCATAACCAGGAGGATGAAGATATAGTCTGAGCCTACAGAAATGTGGGAGAAACTTGACGAGAGGACCGGAATGAACTGACCTCTGGTGTACCAGTTGTTCCGCCAGGAGCATCGCTGGGTAGCTATGTCGGGACGAGATAAGCACTGAAAGCATCTAAAGTGCGAAGCTCACTCCAAGATTAGGATTTATAGATCCCCGGAAGACGACCGGGTTGATAGGCCTCAGGTGTAAGTACCGTAAGGTATTGAGCCGAGAGGTACTAATGATCTTAAACCTTCTTTTTGCTTTTTGAATTGGCTAGCAGTTAATAGTTGCTAAAAGTGCTTTCGGGTGGCGGCAATACCGGAGTTGTTCCACCTGATCCCATTCCGACCTCAGTCGTGAAATACTTCTGGGCCGATGATAGTGGTTTCCGCGAAAGTAGGACGCCGCCACCCGAGAGCATTTTTAAACACCGTTAACGCGGTGTTTTTTGTTTTTTATTTCCTGACTTTAAGCTATAATCATGATTAATGAAAAACAACCGCAGAAAATGGATAGCCGCTGTATTGCTGGTTATGTTGGTTTTGGGCTTGAGCCGGCTCGGCGCCGGTCCCATTGAAGAAATTTTTTATATTGCCTCCCAACCGTTTTATCGATTTTTTGATTATTTAGGAGGCAAGGCATCGGGGCTGTTTGGCTACTTTCGCGACCAGCAAATGCTTATTATTGAGCGGGATGATTTAGCTCGGGAAAAGGAAGAACTGCTGAGCGAGCTGGCTCGATTAAGTGACTATTGTCTCGAGAAAGATGAATTAGCGGAAGTTTTAGGCACGGAATCGGATGAATTAGACTGGCGGGTGATGATGGGCAAGATAACCTACGTTAATGCAAGCCAGGATTGGATCATGATTAATTTAGGGCGGCGAGATGGAGTCGAAACAGGCCAGCCAGTCATCACCTCAAATCATGTTTTAGCGGGTCGGGTCGGACAGGTTTATGAACGACAAGCCGAAGTTAAGCTGCTCTCCCATGCTGATTCGTTAGTTAAAGTTAAGACAGTTGATGTTTCTCCGGCAGTTAGCTTTCTGCAAGGGAAGGGAGGCTTGAGAACTGTTTTACAATCAGCTGATCTAACTCAAGATTTTAAGGTGGGCGATGATTTAGTTACAGATGTTTTTAGAGATGAATATCCCGCTAATTTATTGGTGGGACAAATAGTTCAGGTGGAACGAGATGAGGTCCGCTCAATGTTAGCGGCTCAGGTTATGCCGTTTTTTGATTGGTCCACTGAGCGCAACCTCTTTATTCTTGAAGACTTTTGATTATGAGCCGGGTTTTCTTACTCATCGGTCTTTATTTCCTTACCTTGTTTCAGCTAGGATTTTGGTCTCATCTCGCCATAGACGGAGTTTGGCCAAATTTAGTTTTATTGGCGGTCTTGCTGGTTGCTCTGAGCAGCAAAAACAAAGGGCTTATCTGGTTAGCGGCTCTTTGGGGCGGCTTCTTGCTTGATATCTTTTATTATCATCAGATAGGCCTGGCCATCCTAACTTTTATCATTTTAATAAGCCTTCTTTCTTTATCGCGACGATTCTTGGCCTTAGAGGGCATGATGGGAACATTAATTTATTTAGCCGTCTTTAGCTTGGCCTACGAGCCTGTCCGCTACATAATTAGTTTCATTTTTACATCATCGCCGGTCTTGAGCTTTGATTTGTTTTTCCTGGTCGCTCAGACGGTTTACCATTTAGTGCTAGTCTTAATTTTTTGGTTAATATTGCCTGTTAAATTCAGAAGAATATTTTCGGCATGATTAAATTTCCTTCTAATTTTCGTATTCGGAATAACTCTCGAAATAACCTTGAGCCGCACGAGGTTTTCCTTGATCATCTAGCCCAGCAAAGAGAAAGAGAGATCCCAGAATCAGAACATAAACTAGAGAGACCCTTGCCGGACAAAGCCTACTTGACTTTGTTACTTGGTGTGTTGCTTGTTTTTGGCGTCTTAATTGGACGGAGTTTTTGGTTTCAAATAGTACAAGGAGAAGAGCATGCGCTTCGGGCGCAGAACAACCAATTTGTTGTGCAGTCAATTCGGGCTGAGCGGGGGGTGATTTATGACCAATCGATGAAGCAGCTGGTTTACAATCGAACCACCTATCGCTTAGTAGCCGATCCATCGGAGTTGCCCTCAGGTGAAGCTCAAAGGATTTGGTTAATTAAAAGATTAGCTGAGTTTACCGGATTGCCTTCAGAAGAGATCGCGGTCAAGATTGAAACTGAGGCGGGCGGGAAGCTGGTTCTGCAAGAAGATTTAGATTATGAACAAGTTATTCTTTGGGAGACCAAGAGGGAAGATTGGCCGGGCATTTCCTTAGAGCGTCAACTGGCCAGGCAGTACTCAAACGAAGGAGGCCTGTCGCACTTGCTGGGCTATGTTTCGCGATCTGATTTTCAGGGAGCGGCCGGCCTAGAGAGTTATTACGACGGCTATCTTCGTGATCGCCCTGGTCAACGGCAGTTAGAGCGAGACGCTCAAGGGAGAATCTTAGAAGAGGTCATCATTCGAGAACCAGAACCGGGTGACAGTTTGGTTTTAAACATTGATTATGAGTTGCAAAGTATTATTGAAGATGTTCTAAAAAAGAAAATGGAAGAAGCGGGCTCACAGGAGGCTAACGCCGTAGCTATTGACCCGCGCAATGGCGCTGTTCGGGCTCTAGTTAGCTTTCCTGGTTACGACAATAATGTTTTTAGTCGCACGCTCTCGACGGAAGACATGAATGAGGTTATCAACCAACCTGATTTTTCTTTATTTAATCAAGCTATTTCGGGAATTGGCTATGCTACCGGCTCGGTAATTAAACCCTTGTTAGCGGTGGCTGCTTTAGAGGAAGGCATTATTGATCCTGATCGTCAGATATATGCTCCGGAAAAGATATGTATTCCTCATGCTTATACTGGAAGCGAACAGTGTTTTCACGATTGGCGATTTCATGGCTGGACTGATCTCAGAAAAGCCATTGCCAGTTCAGTGAACGTGTATTTTTATATGATTGGCGGAGGGTACCAAGAAGTTCGTGGGCTTGGTCCCAATAAAATCATTGAATGGTTAGGTAAATTTGGCTGGAACCAAACTACGGGAATCGACTTGCCTAATGAGGGTAAGGGAGTATTGCCGGAGATTAATCAGAATTGGCGGCTCGGCAATACCTATCATCTATCTATTGGGCAGGGGCACTTCAGCGTCACCCCTTTACAGGTGGCCGTCGCTTATGCTGCTTTGGCTAACGGAGGGGTCCTTTATCAGCCCCAGGTGGTCAATCAAATTATTCGACAGATGAATGGAGCCCAGGTAGTTGTTCGTGAATTTACGCCAATCGTTGCTAATCCCTCGGTGGCTAGTTATGAAAATATTAAGATTGTTCAGGAGGGAATGAGGCAGGCTGTTACCTCGCCTCAGGGATCAACTTATCTCCTCAATAGCCTGCCTGTTACTTCTGCGGCTAAGACAGGCACCGCCCAGACTGGCCGGGATAATGTTTATCATAACTGGATTGCCTTGTTTGCCCCTTATGAGGATCCAGAGTTAGTTATGGTCTTTATGATTCGCGATGTTCATGACAGCATGGTAGCTGTAAGATCGGTCGCCTATGATGTGCTTGATTTGTATTTCTCTGGTAAAAATGATAAATTTAGTCAAAATCAGGAACCATGATTAATCGTGATCAAATAAGAAAAAATCGACTTGAAAAGGTTGAGAAATTGCAACATCTCGGCTTAAATCCCTATCCGGCTTCAGTCAAAAGAAGCCATACTATAGATGGGGCTTTGGCCGATTTTTCGAAATTAAGCCAGGGAGAAAAAGAGGTTTCGTTGGCCGGAAGAATATTGTCTGTACGCCAACACGGCGGGTCTGCCTTCTTGGATATTCAGGATGGCACGGGCAGAATTCAAATCTTTTTGCGGCGCGATACTTTAGGTCCGAAACTTTATGAATTCTTTGAAGAATATGTTGATCTGGGTGATTTTATTCAGGTAACGGGAGTGTTGTTCAAAACTAAGGCCGGTGAAAAAACTCTCAAAGCTGATAATTTGGAAATAGCAGCGAAGTCTCTATTTCCGCCACCGAGCGAGTGGTATGGACTTAAAGATCCAGAAGCGCGTTATCGCCAGCGCTATCTCGACATTTTGCTTAATGCTGAAACAAGGAAGACCTTCGAGATACGCTCCCAAGTAGTTACAGAGATTCGGAGTTTTTTGGATAAAAAGGGCTTTCTCGAGGTAGAAACCCCGATTTTACAACCCCAGTATGGCGGAGCTAAAGCAAAACCTTTTACGACACACTTAAATGCTTTAGACATGGATTTGTTTTTAAGGATCTCTCCAGAACTTTACCTAAAAAGGCTGCTCATTGCCGGTTTTGATAAGGTTTACGAGCTAGCTCGAAACTTCCGCAACGAGGGCATTGATCGTTCTCATAATCCTGAATTTACTATGCTTGAATTTTATTGGGCTTATGCGGATTATAAAGACCTGATGAAGCTTTGCGAAGAAATGTTCGGCAGTCTGGTTAAAAGTATTCATGGTAAATTATCTTTTGAATACAATGGCCGTAAAATCGATTTTAAAGCTCCTTGGCCCCGAATAGACTTCCAACAGTTAATTCATGAAGAAACGGGAATTGATCTGTCAGAGGTTGACGAAAAAACTTTAGCTAAAAAAGCCCAGGAGCTAGAAGTTGAGGTGCCCAAGGGGGTAACCAAGGCGGAAATTGCTGATTTAATTTATAAGAAATATTGTCGTCCCAAAATCTGGGAGCCAACTTTCATTATTCATCATCCAATCGGATCTTTTCCTTTAGCTAAAGAGTCGAGCAGAGTGCCTAATTGTACTGAAAATTTACAGATCGTGATCGCCGGTTGGGAACTAGTTAATGCTTTTTCGGAGCAGAATGACCCAATGCGGCAGAGAGAAGTTTTCGAGGCGCAAGAAAAGATATTTGAAGCTGGATTTGAAGAGGCCCAGAGAATGGATGAAGACTTTTTAACGGCCCTAGAGTATGGCATGCCACCAGCGGCCGGCTTGGGCCTGGGCGTTGATCGCTTAGTGGCGTTAATTGCTGATGCTCATTCATTGAGAGAGGTAATCTTGTTTCCAATTACCCGCCCAAAATAATATGTTGAGTATTGAATTTATTAGAGAAAATATTGAGGCCATCAAGGAAAGTTGCCGCCAGCGGGGGATTGAGCTTGATTTTGATGACTTTATTAAAATAGATGACCAGCGGCGTACGGCTATTCAGAAAGTTGAAGATTTGAGGCGCCAGAGAAATGAACTCAGCCAGCAGAAGAAACCTGATTCAGAAACGATTGCTAAAGGGCAGAATCTGAAAGAGGCGATAAAAAAAGCTGAAACTGAATTTAAGCAATTCGAAGAGAAGGTGGTTCAGTTTATTACTCAGGTGCCTAATATTTTGATGCCTCAAGTGCCCGCCGGAACAAGTGAAGACGACAATGTAGTTTTGAGAAATTGGGGTCAGCCTCCGCAATTTGATTTTGAAGCTAAAAGCTATTTGGAGCTGGGGGAAGAGCTTAATCTGATTGATATTCCTCGGGCAGCCCGGATGGCCGGCAGCCGCTTTAGTTATCTTAAAAATGAATTGGTGCTAATGCAATTTGCCTTGCTGAATTTAGTTTATGAAACTACTCAAGAGTTTGGATTCCAACCGGTTATTCCGCCAGTGATGATTAAGCCGAAGCTGATGGAATTATTAGGATACGCCGACCTAACGGAAAGCAATATTTATTTTATTGAAAAAGATGAGTTGAATTTAGTCGGAACCTCCGAGCAAAGCATTGCCGCCATGTATCAAGATGAAGTTTTAGACGAGGTGCCTCGGCGCTTTGTCGGTTATTCTACTTGTTTTCGCCGCGAGGCTGGAAGTTACGGACGGGACCTTAAGGGGATCTTGAGGGTTCATCAATTCGACAAGGCCGAGCTATTTAGTTTTTGCCACCCTGACGATTCTTCTCAAGAACACGAGCTGTTAATTAAAATTGAGGAGCGGATTATGCAGAGCTTAGAGTTGCCCTATCGCGTTGTCTTGCTGTGCGGCGGCGACTTGGCTAAGCCTTCAGCGACGACAGTAGACATCGAAAGTTGGCTGCCTTCGGAGGGGAGATATCGGGAAACTCACTCTTCTTCCAATTGCACCGATTATCAATCTCAAGGGCTGAACATTCGCTATCGGACCCCAGGGGGCAAGTTAGATTATGTTCATACCTTGAACGGCACAGCTCTAGCCATGAGCCGAATATTAGCTGTGATTCTAGAAAATTATCAGCAGGCTGACGGAACAATAGCCGTACCTAGGATTCTTCAAAAATATTTGGGCTTTAAACAAATTCCCCGATGAATGAACAAGTTGAGATTCAAGGGCTTAAAGTTAATTATCAGGTAGTCGGGGAGGGCCGGCCAGTTATTATTCTTCACGGCTGGGGTAGCCGAGCGAGTCTCTGGACTCCCGTCCAGGAGAAGATTGCTTCTTGTGGATTCAAGGTAATTGTGCCCGATTTAATCGGATTTGGGCAAAGCGATACTCCTTTAAGCGGTTGGCGAGTAGACGATTATGTTGGTTGGTTTGAGGATTTTATACAAAAGATCTCTGAGCGTCATCAGGAATTCAAAGAACCCTTCTTCTTAGTCGGCCATTCTTTCGGAGGCAGAATTGCTATCAAAATCGCGGCTGGCCGCTCTTTATCTTTAAAGGGATTGGTTTTGTGTGCATCAGCTGGGTTACCGCCGGAAACAAGTTTGAAGCTAAGGATGCTTTCTGGGTTAGCCAAGTCAGGTTCCAGTTTAATGACAAAGATGAAGTTGGACTGGCTTCATGATTCGGCCCGTGATTTTTATTATCGCTTGTTGCATCAGAATGATTATCTAAAGGTGTCGCGGACGATGAAAGATACTTTTCGTCTGGTAGTCGAGGAGGATCTGTCGGGGTGTCTGCCGGCAATTGAAACACCAACTTTAATTATTTGGGGCGAAAAAGACTACATCGTGCCAATTGATCAGGCCCATCGCTTTCATCAGGCGATTAAAGGTTCTCAATTGAAAATTATAAAAGAAATCGGCCATAGCCCGCAACTGGAAGCTCCAGAAAAATTAGTTGAACTGCTTCAGCATTTTTTCCAAAAACCAAATGGTTGAA
Source organism: bacterium (assembly GCA_029559515.1). Taxonomy (GTDB): domain Bacteria; phylum Patescibacteriota; class Minisyncoccia; order Minisyncoccales; family UBA1441; genus UBA1441. The sequence continues at coordinate 53,533 of JAKQBO010000007.1, read as the reverse complement.
TTTTTTTATCATAAATATTTAATTTTGATCCTGGCCTTTGCCTTGGCTCACTTTACCCGGCAAATATTGCTTTACTTGCACCTTTGGCAGGTGAAGCAATATCGCTGGGACCGCCTTAAGGAGAGTTTTCACGAAGACTACCGAGTTCTGCTGCCTAAATCAGCAGTGGTTTCATTTTTGGTTTTAGCTTCATTTTTTGTTTTACCTTATGATGGGTTTTTATTATTAGCATTAGCCAATTTTATATTCTGGGGGAGCTATGCCTTGGTTCAGGGCGTTCGAAAGCGCTGGGTTTACCCTCGAGCAACTTCCAAGGGGAAAGTTTTCTTTTCCTTTATTTGGCTGGCTACGGTTGCCCTGGGACTGGCGGGTCTTTCCTGGGTGCCTCTTTATCTGCCTTTTTTACTGCTGGCGGTGTCTGTTATCTGGCCCTTAGCTGTTTTGATGGCCTTAAGGATCATGGAGTGGCCGGCCAACATTCTTAAGAAGCGCCTCATTGAAAAAGCTAAAAATCGCCGGGCTCAATTGAAAAACCTAACAGTTGTCGGAGTTACCGGTTCCTTCGGCAAGACTTCAGTGAAGGAGTTTCTTTATCATTTTTTAGCCGAGAAGTATGGCCAAGATAAGGTTTTAAAAACCGAGAGGAATACCAACACTCAGCTGGGCGTGGCCCAGACTATTTTAAATAATCTGACTAGTCAACATCTCTTTTTCGTTTGCGAGATGGGGGCTTACCGGGTCGGTGAGATTGCTCAAAGTGCGGAACTGGCTCGTCCGAACATAGGAATTTTGACTGGTATCAACAATCAACACCGCTCGCTCTTCGGTTCTCAGGAAAATATTATTAAGGCTAAGTATGAGTTAATCCAATCTTTGCCACCGACGGGTTATTCTGTTTTTAATGGCGACAATGATTATTGTATTGACCTTTATCGCCAAACATCCGATCGAAAAATTCTCGTTTCGTCTAAAGGATTAAAGCTGGCAAATTGGCAAGCCCAAGAAGTTTTAATTGGCAAGGACTCAGTTAGCTTTAAGATGGTTAACCGAGGCCAGGAGATATTAATTTCGGCTAAATTGGTTGGCCGACAAAACGTCATTAATCTCCTGTTAGCCGGTTCGGCGGCCTTAGTTTTGGGCTTGTCGCCGAATGAATTGTCACAGGCCGCTAAAACGCTTCCCACGCCTTCTGGCGGTCCAAGGATGGTGCCTTATCGGCAAGCCAGCATCATCAATGCTGTTTACTCTAGTAATCTTGACGGAGCTCAGATTCACATTGAGCACCTTGAATTATGGTCGGGGCGAAGGATTATAGTGACGCCCGGCTTGATCGAGCTCGGAGCAGATGCTTCTGAGGCTCATTATCAACTGGGAAAATCTATCGGCCGAAACTGCCATCTGGCTATTTTTACTCATGATCGTTATCTGAAGTCAGTGCGGGCCGGAATTTCTGAGGTTGGCGGACAGACCGAATTGATCTTTGCCCGCCAGCCAGAAGAGATTGTCAGGCGACTTAGAGAGTTCGATCAGCAAGACGATGTCATTCTCTTAGAGGGCCGAATTCCTAACCAAGTCATGGATTTACTTCAATCAGTATGAAGCCAGTTTTTTCGGTGCTTTCTCCCAATGTTGAGCAAGATGATATTCGCCTGGCTCAGAATGTGCTGGAAAACATCTCTGATTATCAACGAAAAAACTATGCTCAGCAGTTAGCCGAAGCAGTTAGGCAGTATCTGTCGGCTGATTACGTCATTCCTTTTCAAAGCGGGCGCTCGGCCCTTTGGGCAATTATTCGTAGCTACCAATGGCCGGCTGGCAGCCAAATAATTCTTCCCGGATTTACTTGCGCGGCAGCCGTTAACCCGGTTATCTGGAGCGGTTTAGAGCCGGTCTTTATCGATGTCGATCACAATTTAAACATTGACCTGAATAAGGTTGAACCAAAGATATCTAAAAAAACTAGAGCCATTTTGATTCAGCATACCTTTGGATTGCCAGTGGAGATGGATCGGGTTAAAGATTTGGCCCAACGCCATAACTTGGTTGTTATTGAAGACTGTGCTCATAGTCTCGGAGCCTACTTTCAAGACAGGCCTGTGGGTAGTTGGGGCGAGGCATCTTTTTTCAGTTTCGGCCGGGACAAAATTCTTTCTTCGGTCTTTGGAGGAGTCGCGACTACTAATGATAAAAAACTGGGCTCGGAGATTAAACAGGCCGCACAAGAGGGGAGTCAGCCCAGCCGAGGATGGATTAAACAGCAGCTTCGTCACCCATTGTTAGTCGATCGATGGGTTCAGCCTTACTATCTTCGAGGCGAACTTGGCCGCCGGCTTTTGCTAATTTTGCAAAAAACAAGAATTCTCTCTAAAGCCATGACTCGCCGCGAGAAAAGAGGCGAGCTAACAGCTATGGCTCCAATGAAGATGCCAAACGAGTTAGCTGTTTTGGCTCTCAATCAGTTTACGAAACTAGACCGTTATAACAATCATCGTCAAACCATAGCTGATTTTTACCGATCGAAATTGAAAAAGCTTCCTGTATCTATGACCGATGATAAAATCGGCCGCGTTTATCTAAAATTTCCAATTATTTTGTCTGATAAAGAATCAGCCGATGGCCTTTTAAAGCATCTACGTCGTCAGAAAATTTACCTCTACGACGGCTGGAAAGATACGCCCATTGTTCCGTCAGACGTTGACTTGGCAGCAATGAGATATCATTGGGGCAGCTGCCCTCGGGCCGAAGATCTGTCGGGTCGAATAGTTAACCTGCCGACCCATATTAATGTTTCAGCAGAAGATGCTGCCCGGGTCGTCCAAGAGATAGAAAACTTCTTCGCCGGTCTTTGATTTCGTCAGCCAATCAAGTAGAATAAATGTAATGGCTGACTTGTTTTCAGATCATCTGAAAAAGCAAGCTCCCTTGGCTGATCGGATGAGACCAGCTGACTTTTCTGAGTTTTTAGGCCAAGACGAGATTATTGGGCCTGAGAGCCCGCTCCGCCGAGCCGTTGAAACGGAGCATTTAGAGTCACTTATTTTTTGGGGCCCGCCTGGCTCAGGTAAGACCACTTTGGCCTATTTAATTGCCCGGGCGATAGATGCTCATTTTGACGAATTTTCGGCGGTGGCGACCGGCGTTAAAGAGGTCCGCCAGGCGATTGAAAGGGCCGCCGACCGGCTGAAGTTTGAAAACAAAAAAACGATTGTCTTCATCGACGAAATCCATCGCTTTAATAAAGCCCAGCAGGATATTTTATTGCCCCATGTTGAAAGAGGGACCATCACTTTAATCGGAGCGACGACTGAAAATCCCTCTTTTGAGGTTATCGCGCCACTATTGTCTCGTTCAACTGTTTATATCCTGAAACCACTCAACGAAGAGACGCTGAAAAAAATTATTATTCGGGCGCTTGAAGATTCAGATAGGGGATTAGGTCAGTTGAATCTTAAAATCGATCCAAAAGCCGTTGAATATTTGGTTTCTTATGCCGATGGCGATGCTCGGGCTGCTCTCAACGGGTTGGAGTTTGCCGCCTTATATCTTAAGAGCATTGGTCATCAGGAAATTAACGAGAAGGAGATTAAAGAAGCCTTAAAGCAAAGAGCCCTGCGCTATGACAAGAAAGGCGAAGAGCATTACAATTTAATTTCAGCTTTTATTAAATGCATGAGGGCCTCGGATGTTGACGCTGCCCTCTATTGGCTGGCCCGAATGATTGAATCAGGGGAAGATCCAAAATTTATTGCCCGCCGCATGATAATTTTTGCTTCAGAAGATGTAGGCCTAGCCGACCCAGAAGCAGTTCAGGTAGCCGCAGCCGTTGTTCAGGCAGTTGATTTTGTTGGCTTGCCTGAGGCGCAGATTAGCCTGGCTCACGGAACAGTTTACTTGGCGAAAGCTCCCAAGAACCGAACAGCTTACAACGCTCTGATGAAAGCTAAAGATGACGCTCGCCGGGGGTCTTTTGGGGTACCGATGCATCTACGAAACCCAGTTACCAACCTAATGAAAGAGGCGGGCTATGGTGCTCCCGCTAAGGAAGGGGAGACTAATTTCCCCCAAGAGATTGGCTCCGCTAAATATTATGATGGATGACGCTCACAAAACTTATCGGGTCTTTGAATTAAATCAAATCATTAAAGAAGTTATCGAGGGATCCTGTCCTTATCCTATTTGGGTACAGGGTGAATTGAGTGATTTTGATAAGAACGCCCGGCGCTTCAACATCTATTTTCAGTTAAGCGAAAAAGACAAGGCGAAAGATGAAACCCTCTCTTCTATTAGATGCGTCCTGTATGAATCAAGAAAGGCCAGGCTGCGCCAGAGACTAAAAGATGCGGGAATTCGGTTAAAGGGCATGGACGGCCTAGAGGTCCGACTCAAGGTTCGATTATCTGTTAGCGCTCGTTCGGGCAGTTATCTTTTAACAGTTGAAGACATTGATCCCTCGTTTACTGTAGGCCAGTTGGCTCAGAACCGACAGCGCATTATTAAATCTCTAGAAGAGAGGGGCCTTCTAAAAAAGAACAAAGCCTTAAGCCTTTCATTGGTTCCTCTAAGAATCGGTTTAATTACTAACGAAGGAGAAGGCTATCACGACTTTGTTGCCAAACTAGCCGACAGCGGCTTGGCCTTTAAGGTTTTCTTTTATCAGGCCAATGTTCAAGGGGCGCGAACAGAAAAAGATATTGTGGCCGGTATAAGATTTTTTGAAACGATGATCGACCAGATCGATCTGCTTGCTATCGTCCGCGGGGGCGGAGCGACAGCCGACTTAAGCTGGTTTGACAGCCAGTTAATAACCGAAGCAATTGCTAATTTTTCTCGGCCAGTTTTAACGGGCATCGGCCATTTTACCAACGTCAGCATAGCCGACTTGGTCGCGCATCACTATTTGGCGACACCAACGGCTGTTGCTGAGTTCTTGATTGAAAGAGTAAAATCATTTAATCTGAGAGTAGATTATTACGCCACGCAGATAGAGCAGAGGAGCCGGGTTGGCCTGAATCAGGCTCGGCAGATGGTTGACAGTCAAAGATTGCTAGTTCAGCGACAGGGGAAATACTTGATCAGTTTGGCTGATCATAAAATCTCCAGTTGCAGTGATTGGCTTCAAAGAGATTCAGCTCGAGTCTATCTTCAGAACAGACAAAAAATTGATCTCTTGAGCGACAATATCGGTAAAGCAGTTGAAGCAATCTTTCAAGAGGCAAGAAAACAGCAGACCGGAATCGAAGAGCGGCTCAAGCTGCTTGATCCGAAGAACATCCTGAAGAGAGGATTCAGCGTCACTCGCTTTCAAGGCCGTTCTCTGAAAAGCGCTCAGCAGATCAAGAAGGGAGATCAGATAGAAACAGTCCTTTTTCGGGGAAAAATTAAGAGTTCTGTTAATAAATTAAATTAAAAACATGGTTCAAAATAAAAAAACAATATCTTATCAGAAGGCCCTTGAAGAACTGGATGAAATTCTTAAGAGTCTGCAGGACGAAACAGTTGACATTGATCATCTGTCTGAAAAGCTGAAGAGAGCTTACGAGTTGATAGAAATTTGCCGCTCTAAAATAAAGTCGGCCGAACTGGAAGTTAAAAAAATTAATCAGAAATTTTCCCAAAAGTGAAAAAAACATTTGATTCAAAATCAAAAGAGCCCTTTTTAATAAGTCGTAGCCGCTTAGAGAAATTTTTGGAGTGCCCCCGATGTTTTTATCTCGAGATGAAGCGAGGCATTAAAAGACCTTCAATGCCGGGCTTTACCTTGAACATGGCCGTTGATGCTTTGATGAAGAAGGAGTTTGATTTTTATCGAAGTGACCGAAGCTCTCATCCGTTGATGAAGGCCTATGGAATTAAGGCGATACCCTTTCAGCACCCAGAGATGGATAATTGGCGCAATAACTTCAAGGGGGTGCGATATCACCATCAACCGACTAATTTTATTATCTACGGGGCGGTTGATGATATTTGGCAAGACGAAGAAGGGAACTTAATTGTTGTTGACTATAAGGCGACTAGTACCAACGAGGTGATTTCGCTTGACGACCGCTACCGACAAAGCTATAAAAGACAGGTGGAAATTTATCAGTGGCTTTTAAGGCAGAATGGTTTCCCGGTTTCTGATTTAGCCTACTTTGTTTATGCTAACGGCCTAAAAGACAAAGAGGCCTTTGACGGACAGCTAGAATTTAAGGTTGAGGTTATCCCTTATCGGGGAGACGACGGCTGGGTTGAAGACGCGATCGAATCTGCTCATCGGTGTCTGGTTTCGGAAACAATTCCTCAGTCTGATCCTGAGTGTGAGTACTGTCAATATCATCAAAAACTATCTCAGGTTGATTAAGGGTAGGTTTAATTGTGCGACATGGAGAAACTAACAATAGTCGAGGTAAAAGATAAATTTCAGTGGCAGGATTTGAATGAACGAGCCATTCACAAGACCTTTCTTCAGTCCTGGGCGGCCCAAGAATGGCGTGAGGCTATGGGGCTAAAGATTTATCTCCTGGGGGTTTCTGACGGGACCAAGCTAGTAGCCGGAGCATCGCTGACGGAAATGCCTCTGATTAAGCGGTGGGGGATCAAGGCAAATTTTCTGTTTCTTCCTCATGGTCCGATTATTGACGAGGCCTACTGGAGTCGTCGTTCAGAAATTCTATCAATTTTGATTTCGGAGATAAGAGGAATTTGTCAAAAAAACAAAAGCTTGGCTTTTGCCAGAATTCAGCCGGCTTGGCCGGACAATCCAGAAGATCGAAAAATCTTCCGAGAACTAGGATTAATTATGGCTCCAATCTTTATTGTTCCTGAAATTACTTGGTGCCTGAATATTACCCCTGCTGAAGATGAGTTATTGAAAGGCATGAGAAAGACGACTCGTTATTTAATTCGCAAAGGGTTAAACAATTCAAAACTCAGCATTAAAAAAGGTAAAGATAAGTCGGATTTGAAGGATTTTTTATCTCTTTATCGCCAAACCGTGGGGCGACACCGCTTTAGGGCCTTCTCTCTAGATTATCTAGAGAAAGAGCTAGAGCATCTTTCTCGAGAAGATGAGATTTTGGTTCTGAATGCTTACTACGAAGGCCGTCCCATTGCTTCCGCAATGATTGTTTTCCATCAGGGGACAGCTTACTACCATCAAGGAGCCTCCGAAAATGAACAACCAAAAGATGCCCCGGGGTCATATCTGATTCAGTGGGAGGCTATTCGTGAAGCCAAGAGACGGGGCTGTCAAATCTACAACTTTTGGGGGATTGCCCACAGCGACAATCCTCGTCACGGCTATCATGGCTTAACTTTATTTAAAAAGGGATTTGGTGGCTATCGTCTAGATTATTTACCCACCCAAGATTTAATTTTTAATTGGCTTTATTGGTCCAATTATCTAGTAGAAAAGTATCGACGGCGCCAGAGAAGAATATGAATGTTGTTAGGCATAAAAAAATTAGACTTCGAAAACCTTGGTATCGCCAAAAGATTTTCATTAAGACCTTAATAATATTCGGTTTATCGGGGTTTCTAGCTTATTTGGTCTTATTTTCTGAAGCTTTTCGCCAAGAGTACTTACTGATTGAAGGCAACCAAGCTGTGAGCGAGTCAGAAATTAGGGAAGCGGTTCAACCTTGGCTCAGCCAGAGGCTGTCCAGTAGCTTGGTCTGGCCAATGGGAGATATTGGGAGCCGTCTGAAAGAAAAATTTCCTTACATTCAGGAGGTGAAGCTTCAGCGCCGTTGGCCCAATACCTTGTTGCTACAAATAGATGAAAGGGAGCCTTTTTTATGTTTAACATTAGGCCAAGATGTTTTTTTAACAGATCAAGCAAGTATCGTCCTGGAAGAGATAGCCGACTGCCCCTCAGGCTATACTGTTTTATCTATCCTGCGCCAGGCGCCTTCAGTGCAATTAGGCCAGGCCAGTGTTTCTGAGGATATCTGGTCAATGGTTAAAGAGATTAAAAAGACTCTTTCGTTATTCCCAAGCCTGGATATGAGTCAGATAGAAATTGATAATTTTAAAGTGACCATAATAATGGTTAATCCAGAGATAGGCCATCCTGATTGGCGCATCTTTCTTAACCGGAGCACGGAGATCCAGGGCCAGTTACGTCGCTTAGAGCTTTTCCTGCAAACCAGGGGTAATGATGATTTGAGTCGACTCGATTATGTTGATTTGGGGAGTCATGAAGAACGTGTCTTTTACGCTAACCGTCAAGAAAACTAATCAAAGTCCTGATTGACAGTATCTAAAACTTGTGTTATCATCTTTTCGTTTGATTATAATGTCTTCTTCGAAACCAGATAAAAACATATCAGAGATAAAAAAGCAGCTTGCTGAATGTCAGCGAGAAAAAAAAGAATATCTCGAGGGATGGCAACGAGCCAGAGCAGATTTAATAAACTATAAGAAGCTGGAATCAGAAAGATTGTCACGATTCATAAAGCAGGCCAATCGTGATATTCTTAAAGATCTACTGGTTGTTTTGGATAACTTGTCTCGTTTAGAGAAAGAAGTTGAGCACAAGTATGGCCAAGATGCTTTTTTTGATGGTGTGGTTAAGACCCGCAAGGGGTTTTTAGATGTTCTAGATGACTGGGGAGTTGTTAGAATCAAAACCGAGGGACAAGACTTTGATCCGAAAAGACATGAAGCGGTGGCCGAGGTTGATGATTCGGATTTAGAAGAAGGAAAGATCGTCGAAGAAGTTTTATCTGGATATTTGTTAAATGGAGAAGTCTTAAGGCCGGCTCAAGTTAAGGTAGCTGGTGCTAAAAAAGAAATTAAATAAAAGCAACAATGTCTAAAATTATAGGAATTGATTTAGGAACAACTTTTTCGGCCATGGCGGCTATTGAAGCCGGCGAGGCTAAGATTATTGAAAACAAAGAGGGGGCTCGGACGACTCCTTCAGTCGTTGCCTTTAATAAGAAGGGGGAGCGCCTGGTCGGTGTCTTAGCTCAGCGACAGATCATTACTAATTCCGAAAACACTGTTTACGGAACAAAACGCCTAATTGGTCGGAAGTTTTCTGATGCCACGGTCCAAGAAGACCTAAAACATGCCCCTTTTCAGATTCGCCAGGCTGATGGTGATCGAATCGAAATTAAGATGGGCGATAAATGGTACAAACCAGTTCAGATTTCAGCAATGATTCTGGAAAAGATGAAAAATGATGCTGAAGAAAAATTAGGCACAAAAATAGAAGAGGCTGTTATTACCTGCCCGGCCTACTTTAATGACGATCAGCGGCAGGAAACTAAAGCGGCTGGTGAGATTGCTGGATTAAAGGTTCGTCGAATTATTAACGAACCGACAGCCGCGGCTTTGGCCTACGGTTTAATCAAGAAAAAAGACGAGCAAATTCTGGTTTATGACTTTGGTGGTGGAACTTTTGATGTCTCGGTACTGGATATTGGTGATGATACGATTGAGGTCAAGGCAACCGGGGGAGACACCCATCTCGGGGGTAACGACTTTGATCAGAAGATTATTGATTGGGTTCTTCGGCGCTTTAAACAAGATGAAGGAGTCGATCTTGCTAAAGACTTGCTGGCTCTTCAAAGAATTAAGGATGCGGCGGAAAAGGCTAAGATTGAGTTGTCGACAACTATGGAAACTGAAATCAATCTGCCCTTTATCACCTCGACTGACGAAGGACCGAAGCATCTGCTTTACTCTTTGAGCCGGGCTGATTTAGAAGAGATGGTGAGCGAGTACATTGAGCGATCTCTTAAAATCACCAAGGATGTTTTAGCCAATGCCGAACTCGAGGCAAAAGACATTGAGGAGATTGTGCTAGTTGGCGGACAGACTCGAATGCCCAAAATTCAACAAGAGATTGAAAAGATGTTTGGCAAAGAACCAAATCGCTCGATTAATCCAGACGAGGTGGTCGCCATTGGAGCCGCTGTTCAGGGAGGCATCCTCCAAGGCGAGATGAAAGACGTTCTTTTGCTAGATGTTGTTCCTCTCTCGCTGGGCATTGAAACGCTCGGCGGGGTCATGACCAAGCTAATCGATAAAAACACCACTTTGCCCACCCAAAAGAGTCAGATCTTTTCAACAGCGGCTGATAATCAAGGTTCGGTAGAAATTCACATTCTTCAGGGAGAGCGAGCGATGGCCAGCGACAATAGGAGTCTGGGGCGCTTTATTCTAGACGGTATTCCTCCTGCTCCGAGAGGCATTCCTCAGATCGAGGTAACCTTCGATATTGATGCCAATGGCATTCTGAATGTTTCGGCTAAAGACAAGGGAACCAATAAAGAGCAATCAATTCGAATTGAAGGCTCAGCGAGCGTTTCGAAAGAAGAAATTGAAAGAATGAAAAAAGAAGAACAGGAATATGCTAGCCAGGATGAGCAAAAGAAAAAGCTCATCGAGGCCAAGAATCAAGCCGATGCTTTGGTTTATAGCGGGAGAAAAACACTGAAAGAAATGAAAGATAAAATTTCAGCAGCTGACCAGAAAGAAGCTGAGGCGAAGATATCCGAGCTGGAGAAGGTCAAGCAGGAAGACAATCTGGAAGAGATCGAGAAAAAATCGGAAGAGGTCCAGCAGATATTACAAAAGATTGGTGCGGCGCTGTATCAACAAAGCCAAAACCAAGCCGGCGAGCCGTCAGATTCCCAACCGAAAGACCCCGAGCCAGAGGCTCATGATGATCAGCCTGGCTCATCCGGCACTCCGTCCGAGGAAGATAATTCCTAATGGGTTATGGAGGACTATTATCAAATTTTAGGAGTTAATCGTAACTCTTCCAAGGACGAGATTAAAAAGGCTTATCGTCGCCTGGCTCATCAATATCATCCCGATAAGGGCGGTGATGGAGAAAAGTTTAAGAAAATCAGCCAGGCTTACCGGGTCTTGTCGGACGACAAGAAAAGAGCCGAATACGATCGTTTTGGCTCGGGTTTTTCTGGTTATCAGTCAGCTGGGGGCTCGGGAGCTCCCTTTGGTTTTGGCTTTAATCAAAACGACTTTGGTCACATATTTGATGAGTTTGACTGGGGCGACTTGTTTGATTTTGCTTTCCGCCAAGAGAGTCGCCGAAGCCAGCCTAGCCGAGGCGAAGACATTCATGCTTCGCTGGAGATAGATCTTTCAGAAACTCTTCAATCGCAGAAGAAGAAAATTTCTCTTCACAAGCAGGTAGTTTGCCAGCGCTGTCAAGGACAGGGGAACGAGCCGGGCACGAGCCTGGATAAGTGTTCTGCTTGTCGAGGAACAGGACAGGTCCATCAGGTTAAGAGAACTATTTTTGGTAGCATGACTCACTACAGTACTTGTCCAGAATGTCAGGGAACTGGATTTGCTCCCCAAAAGCCATGTAATATATGCCGGGGACAGGGGAGAGTCAAAGAAAAAGTGACCATCGAGGTTCCTCTTCCGGCCGGGGTTGATAATAACCAGATATTAAAGTTCAGCCAGCAAGGGCATGCTGGATTAAGGGGCCAGACAGCTGGCGATCTCTATCTTAAGATTATTGTTAAGGAAAACGAACGTTTCGTTCGTCAAGGAGACAACTTACTTAGTCTCTTGCCAATTAGTTTTTCTCAGGCAGTTTTGGGAGACTCGGTTAAGTTTAAAACTCTGGCTGGCCAAGAAATTAAAGTCGGCATCCCTCGGGGCGCTGAATCCGGCCAGTTAATCAAAATTAGGAATGAAGGAGTGCCTCACTATGGCCGTCTGGGTCGGGGAGATCTCTATCTGCACTTGAAAATAGAAACGCCCAAGCGACTGACCAAGGCTCAGCAAGAGCTGCTGAGAAAGTTGCAAAAAGAAGGTTTATAGCCTAAAATTGACCCAGGGTCCGTAACTCAATGGTAGAGTAACTGCCTTTTAAGCAGTAAGTTGTGCGTTCGAGTCGCACCGGACCCACTCTCAATTGTCATGGAAACAGAAGATCTAACACCACAAGAAAGATCCCGCCAGCCCTGGGGATTTTTTATACTCGGCCTGATTATCGGAGCCCTGACTTTGGGATTATTTTTGACTCATCAAAGCCAGATAATTTGCGGCCCGGAAATTGTTCCGCCGGACGGCATTGATTTGTCTACTTTTTGGGAGGCCTGGAACCATGTCGAAAAAGAATACATGGAAGCCAGCGACCTAGACCGAGAAAGAATGGTTTATGGAGCAATCTCAGGTATGATTGAATCTGTCGGCGATCCGTATACGGTCTTTTTTGACCCTCAAGAGTCTTTAAAATTTCAGGAAGATCTGTCGGGCGAGATTGAAGGAGTTGGCATGGAGGTTGGCTTGCGACAAGGAATCATAACGGTCGTGGCCCCGATTAAGGACACTCCGGCTGAGAAAGCCGGGCTGCAGCCAGGCGACCAAATAATCAAAATTGATGATATGTCCACCTACGACATGGGCGTTGATGAGGCAGTTCAACTAATCCGAGGAGTTAAGGGAACCGAAGTAGTGCTGACCATCCGTCGACCGGATGTCTTTGATGAAAGAGAATTTCCTTTAATTCGGGATGTTATCCAAATTCCATCGGTTGCTTGGGAGCTGATTGACGGATCCATCGCTCATCTTGAGATTTATCATTTTCACCAGGGTTTAGTTCAAAACTTTCAAGAGGTGGCTGCGGAAATTATAAAAAGTCCGGCCCAAGGCATAATCCTTGATTTGAGAAATAATCCGGGCGGCTACCTTGATGTCGCCATTGATGTTGCGGGGTGGTTTCTGCCGATGGGAAATTTAGTGGCCATTGAAGAGTTTGGGTCGGGAGAACGTCAGGAGTTTCGATCTCGGGGAAATGCAAAATTAGCTCCTTATCCAACATTGATCCTGATAAATCAAGGCAGCGCTTCAGGCTCGGAAATACTCGCTGGAGCCTTGCGCGATAATCGTAATTTAAGGATTATTGGCGAACAGTCTTTTGGCAAGGGGTCGGTTCAGCAGACCTTCAACCTGAGGGATGGATCGATGGTTAAGATTACGATTGCCAAATGGTTAACGCCAAGCGGACACTTAATTGAAGGAGTCGGCTTGGAGCCCGACATCACCGTCGAACTTAACCTGGAAGAGTATTTAGAGAAGGGCGAAGACAAACAGCTTGATAAAGCAGTTGAATTATTAAAAGAGATTATTAATTAATATGAAGATTATTCTTAAACAAGATGTGGCGAAAATAGGGCTAAAAGGCGAAGTCAAAGAGGTTTCAGGCGGATATGCCCGAAACTATCTATTCCCGAAGAGATTGGCTGACCCGGCCACAAAAACCAACCTGGTTCAATTACAGCGGCTTCAGGAAGCCAGAGCTCGTATCAAAGAACAGGAAGAAGTTCGGGCTCGCCAATGGGCCAAGAGTTTATCGGGTAAGATTTTTAACCTTGAGGTTGAAGCAGGGGAGAGGGGTCAGCTTTTTGAGGCGATCGATGCGGTTAAGATTGCCCATCTATTGACAGAAGAAGGTTTTTCTGTTGAAAAAAATCAGATCCTCATCGATAAGCCGATTAAGGAACTAGGTGAATTCGAGGTTGAAATTAAGTTGACTCCAGAAGTAATCGCTAAGACCAAGATAAAGGTTAGCGCACGTTCAAAATCTTAACCACTCGCTGGCGTCCATCGAATCCAATTTTGCGACGAGTCTGGAATTCCAAAACACCGTCTTTAATTGCATAAAGGGTGTCGTCTCGGCCAAGTTTTACGTTTTGGCCGGGCAGAAACTTAGTGCCGCGCTGACGAACCAAAATCATACCCGTCTTGACTGTTTGGCCACCAAAAATCTTGACTCCTAGTCTTTGAGATCGAGAGTCGCGGGTATTACCGGTTGCTTTTTTAGAAGTTTTCTTGGACATGTCTGAAAATAACGTTCCAATTATAGTTTAATTATTAATCTTTGTCTAGCTATTGTGTGGACTAATCTTAAAGAAAAGTTAAAAAAAGAAGAAGACAGAATAAAGATTTTGAGCTTAATCTTTCTTCTGACATTGTTAGCTTTTGGCTGCGGATATCTGGTGTCGCGTTATCAAAATCAGGAACCTCTGGAGTTAATTGAAGAGTTTCAGCAGATTAATCATTGAGCTTGCTTCCGCCGTGAAAACGGCGATGCAGATCGCGCAACCTCTTATTGGTAACGTGGGTATATATCTGAGTGGTTGAGATGTTCTGATGGCCTAGGAATTCTTGAACGGTTCTTAAATCAGCGCCTTGATTCAGTAAATCAGTGGCGAAAGAGTGCCTTAAGGTATGGGGCGTGGTGCTTGGCGGCAAGCCGGCCATGAGAGCATATTTTTTAACAATATTCTCAATAGAACGGGCGCTCAAACGGCCATGGTTGTTCTTTGGGGCGCGAAAATTAATGAATAGGGGAGAGTCAGCTTCTTTTTCCGGCTGAATTAAGCGATCTCGGGCCTCTAAATAGCGCTTCAACCAACTAACCGCTCTCTCTGAGAGATAAATCGTCCGAGGATAGCTGCCTTTGCCAACGATGCTTATCTCCATGGCTTCATTTAGCTGACTGTCTTTGAATTGCTTCCGATCCAGAGAAACTAGCTCGCTTATTCTCAAGCCAGTTGAGAATAAAACCTCTATAATAGTTCGGTCACGCAAGCCAATAAAGCTGCTGGTGTTAGGAGCCTGAAGAAGCTTAGCTATTTGCTCCAGCTTTAGAAAATCTACTTTTTTATCTTTTTTCTGCTTTGCTAATTCAACCTTCTCAGCCGGAAGAGACTTGATGTCTCGGGCGGCGAAAAAGTTAAGCAATGCCCTTAGGGCGATTAAATAATAGTTTTGAGTTGTTTTTTTAAGAGGCTGCTTAGTCTGGCGATCAGTTGATCGGGCTAAAAATACTCGATACTGCCAAATGTGCTCAGAATCAATCTGGTGAGGTTTCAGGTGAGTCAAGTTGTTACTTTCCATCCAGTGAACAAATTTTCTCAAGAAGCGATCATAATTTTCTTGAGTCTTGTTAGACAATCCTTTTTCAACATCAATCCAGTCTAAAAAGTCTGGAATATGCTCAATAATAGTTTTAGAGCTTTCTTGCATATCTTAGTTCGGTTAATCTACATTATGCGAACTTTAATCTCAACCAATATGCTACTTCCCTTCTATAATTATGTCAACCGGGAAAGCACTCCCCTCTGACAGTTAGAGAAGTTTAGCCGCCCGCTCCAATCGGCGGATAGTTTTTTCTGGACCGAGGACGTAGGCGACATCGAAAGGACTGGCCGAATTTTCTTTACCGGTCAAGGCTGCTCGGACTGGCCAGAGAAGAGTTCCTCGGTCCCCTATCTCATCAGCAGCCCCGAGAAGGGCTTCATTTATCTTTTCTAGGGTCCAGTCTCTCTTAAGGCCAGAAAGGGCCTTAATTGCCCGATTAAGGGCATTCTTGATCTCTTTTTTGTCTTTATCCTTCCAAATTAACAGTGTTGGCTGATACTTCACTTCTTTCTTGAAGAAATAATCGACTAATTCCGGAATTTCTGACAAAACCTTTAATCTCTCCTGATAAAGGCCGATTACCTTTCCTAAGTAGCCCAAAGAAACAATTTCCTTGGTTTCCTTGATTCTGTATTTTTTACTTCCATTGGGAATTTCTTCTAAATGGCCTGATTTGATTAGATAAGGAATACACATCTGTGTCAAGACCGGTAACGATTCTTGTCTGATGTAATACCCATTCATCCAGTTAAGGCGCTTGAGGTCGAATATGCCTCCAGAGCGCTGGACTTTATCTAAGCTGAATTTTTCAACCAACTCGTCCATAGAGTATATCTCGCGGTCGGTTCCTTCATTCCAGCCAAGCAAGATCATAAAGTTAACTAATGCCTGGGGCAGATAGCCCTGTTGATAATAATCGCTGACAGCAACAACCTCTTCCCGCTTGCTAAGCTTCCGACGGTTGGGACTGAGCACCAGGGGCAAATGAGCGTATTGGGGCTGAGGCAGGCCTAAGGCCTCAGCAATTAAAATCTGCTTCGGCGTGTTAGAGATATGATCAGCTCCTCGGATAACGTGCGTAATCTTCATCAGATAGTCATCGACGACCACGGCTAAATTGTATAGTGGCTCCTTCAAGTTTTTGGCAATAATAAAATCACCCAGCTCTGAAGAGTTAAAATCGGTCTGCCCGCAGATTTGGTCCTGAAAGGAAATGACTTTATCTGAAGAAACCTTTAGGCGGATAACGGCGCTCTCTCCCCTCTTTAATCTGGCCTGAGCTTCCTTTGGGTCAATGTTCCGACAACGGCCAATGTAACGGGGTGGCTCACCGATGCTGGCCTGATATTCTTTTTGGGCCGCCAGCTCATCTTTCGTGCAAAAGCAGTAATAGGCTTGGCCCTGATCGAGTAGCTGCTTGATATAGGGCGTATAAATATCTACCCGCTCGCTCTGCCGATAAGGAGCAAAGGAGCCTCCTTTGTCCGGGCCTTCATCCCAGTCGAGGCCGAGCCAGGCTAAATATTTTAAAATATCCTTTTCCCACTTCTTTTTTGAGCGTTCATGGTCAGTATCCTCAATCCTTAATACAAATGTTCCTCGACTCTGTCGGGCAAACAGATAGTTAAACAAGGCTGTCCGAGCGGTGCCGATATGGAGAGGCCCGGTTGGCGACGGCGCTAATCTCACCCTCGGCCGATCAGGCGCTGATAATTCTAATTTTTCATCGCTCATTTTAAAAATAAATAACTTATTAAATATTCGGCGATAATACGAGCTGCTTGGGGCCGAGCAAAATGCTTGGCCATTTCCCCTCGCTTCTTCAGCGTTTCAGGGTTACTAAAAGCATACTGGACTGACTTCAAGAAAAATTGAGGCGTAAAATTATTCTCTTCAATCACCTGAGCTCCATAATCTTTAAAAAAATAAGCATTTTTAATTTGGTGATTAGCAGCTGAATTAGCCAGGGGCACAATAATACTTGGTTTGCCTAGAGCAGCAATTTCAAACAAAGTCCCTGAACCAGCTCGGGCAACAATCAAATCAGCGGCCTGGTAGGCATTGACCGTTTCCCATTCATCAAGAAAAGGATAGGGATGGTAAGACTGCCAAAATTTTTGATCGACAATTATCTTGGCGGCGGTTCTAATTTCATCAAAATTTTTTTGCCCGCAGTGATGAATTACCTCAAACTGCTCCAATAGCGACGGTAAAACATCGAGAACGACGCTATTAATGAATTGAGCCCCCTGTGATCCGCCTACAATTAAGATGACTGGCTTATTGGAAAGAATTCCCAGGGCTTTTCGGGCTGATTGTTGCTCTCCTTCAAGCAGGCTGGTGCGGATTGGATGGCCAACGTTGATATGACGTTGCTGATTATTTTTAGGCTCGGGAAAGGAAGTAAACACTTCCAGAGCCCACTTGGCGCCGAAGCGATTAGCTTTACCCATCACTGTATCTGATTCATGGACAAATAGAGGAACCTGCATTAACAATCCCCACAGAACAGTCGGAAAAGAGCCGAAGCCGCCCTTGCTAAAAATCAAATCGGGCCCAATGAAGAATAGATAGAAGAAAGCCAGAACAAGGCTAATGGGAATTTTAAAGAGAATGTCTACAACGTTCCAGAGCGAGAAGTAGCGACGGACTTTTCCGCCCAGCGTAGTTCTCATTTTAACCCCTTCTTTAGGCAAATAACTTAAAGCCAGGGCATCAGGCGGACCAATGTAATAATAAGAAAATATTTGGTCGCGATCAATCTTTTTCATTTCGCGAATTACAGCAACAATGGGAAAGATATGGCCGCCGCTGCCGCCACCGGTAAAAACAATCTTAAATTTTCTTTTTTTACTTTTTCGAGGCATTTAATAAAAAACCTAATCCAATAAGTTGAGCAGTTAGAGCCGAGCCGCCGTAGCTAATAAATGGCAGCGGCATGCCGGTGAGAGGAATTAATCCAACGTTGGCCGAGATATGGATAAAAGCCTGAACGGCGATCCAAACGGTAACCCCCATGATAATCAATTGACGAAAATGGTCTTTTTGGCTTAAAGCCAGGCGAACGCCTAGCCAAGCCAAAACCACAAAGAGAACCACCAGCAGAACGGATCCGATAAAACCAGTCTCCTCAGCTATTATAGCAAAGATTGAGTCGCTTATGGAGTGGGGCAGGAAACCAAACTTTTGCCGGCTCAAGCCTAAGCCTAAACCGGCTAAGCCTCCTGAACCAATGGCGTAAAGCATCTGCTTAATCTGATAACCGGCGGCCAGCGGAGATTCTTCTGGATTCAGAAAAGTTAATAATCGGGATAATCGATAGGCAGAAAAGCGAATCATCAGCCAGCCAGATACTCCCGCCAAAGAGAAAAGCAGAAAGATATTACCCAAAGGCATTCCGGCGAGAATATACATAGCGAGACCGGTAATAATAATTACGCCAAAGGTGCTTAAATCAGGCTGCAGAATAAAAAGCGCCCCAATGACAGCCGTTAGGCCTAAGAATATCAAAAATATTTTACGATATTGCTTCTTGCGAGCCAACAAAGAAGCCAAGTGAGCGAAATAAAGAATAAAGGCAATTTTTAAAAACTCGGACGGTTGAAAGGAAATTGAGCCAATTTGCAACCAGCGCCGGCTACCGCCTAAAGCTGTGCCGAAATAAGGCAGCAGTAGTAAAATCAGCAACACAAGGTTGGCCCCAAAGAGATAAGGAACTAATTTCCGAAAGCGATCCAGGGGCAGTTTATAAGCGACCAGGCCCAGAATTATTCCCGGTAAAATTCCATGCATTAGCTGCCGCTTGAGGTAATAGAAGCTGTCTCCGAAGCGACTTAAAGCACTGGGAGCCGAAGTTGTGGTTAAGAAAAACAAGCCGATAGCCAAAAGAATCAAAGAGATAACTGCGATGCTCCAGCGTAAATTTTTATCATCACTCGTCTCTTTCATTGTTTTAATGACGGCTCATTTCTTTAACCCATTTCTGAAAAGCCTCGCCTCGCGCCTGATAATTTTTAAAGTTAGTAAAGCTGGCCGAAGCCGGAGAGAGCAGACAGACTTTTTGGGGAGCCGTCACTTCAAGGGCGTGCTTAACCGCCTCAGCCATATCCTTAACTTCTTTAACGCTGGGAGCCGGCTGTCCTTTCTTTAAGGCTTGTTTTTTAACTAAAGCGACGATCTCCGGTCCAGTTTTTGGAAAAGAAATTAAATGCGATACGCCCGCTCGAATAATTTCTTCGGCTAATTCTTCAAAGTCAATCCCCTTCTCCGATCCTCCAATGATCAGCGTATCGACCGAATGCTCAAGCGAGCGAAGCGCCGATATTGTTGCGGCCGGAATAGTTGCGGCTGAATCATCATAAAAAAAGATACCTTGCCACTGTCCAATAAACTCCAGCCTGTGTTTTGGCGGCTTAAAATCTAATAATTTATCTGAAATTTCCTGGTTGCTCAGCCCCGCCATTTTAGCCAAGATAACAGCTGGCATAATATTTACCTTAACGGTCGGATGGAGCTGGTTTAACTTTTCTTTATTCAGAACTACCTCTGGCACTTCTCCTGGCGCTTGATAATAAAGCTGGCTCTCTTGCCAAAAACAAACACTCCCCTCGTCTGGCTGAGGACTAAAGGGTATCTTTTGAGCTAAAGAAATGGCGATGGTCGCTCGCAGGTGATCGTCAGCCTGATTGTAAACGAGAAGATCTTTTGGCGTTTGATAGCGAATCAGATTGATTTTAGCCTGATAGTAAGCATCAAGCTGGCCAAAGTAATCGAGGTGATCGGGCATCAGGTTAAGAAAAATAGCTTGATGCGGGCTGATTGTTAAGCCGTCGAGCTGATGCGAAGACATTTCATAAACAAACCAAGCGTTGGGATCGTCGGCTTCTGACCAGAAATCTAAAGCCGGTCGTCCCATGTTGCCAACCAAAAAAACCTTCTTTTTGCTTTGGAGCAAGTGATGGACTAACCCAGCAGTCGTGCTTTTGCCTTTAGTTCCGCTGATACCAATCGTTCGATCTCGAACTTTTTGCAGAAAAAGCTCGGTTTGTGAGGTGATGGTTGCCTGTTTTAGCTTAATTTTTTTTAGCGAAATTCCAGGCGACCTAACCACAACTTGATAATGATTGACCGCATCTAAATAATCGGAACCAAGAATGAATTCTACCTGCTTGTCTTGCCGGGCGACTTCAGACCAGAAACCGCCCAGCTGAGATAAGTCATTCTGGTCAGCCAAAGCTAGCCTCTGATCGGGCCAAAGACGACGGAATAAGCGATAGGTTGACTCGCCTTCTCGGCCCAAGCCCAGGATCAATACTTTTTTATCGGCGATGTCCTTAATTGTCATTGATGACTTCGGTTTTAATCGTCTGGCCCAAACACAGGCGACTGATAGTTTCAGCCTGATAAGGCTGAGAGCTAAAACAGAACCTATGTTCTCGGCTTCTTTTAATTTTTTGCGCCAGCTCTTGGTTTTTGATTAAAAAGTTTTTTACCTCCTGAACTACCGCTTGGGCCGGATCCACTATGGTCACCTCCTGGCCAACTATCTGCTCTATGGTGCCTCTCATTAAGGGATAATGGGTGCAACCCAGTATCAAGGTGTCTATGCCTTGATTGACTAAAGGCTTGAGATATTCTTCAGCAATTTCTCGGACTCCAGGACGCTCCATCCAATTTTCTTCAATGATCGGCACAAACAAGGGACAGGATTGAAAATAGGGCTGGACTGATTGATCTAATTCTTTAATCTTTTTCTGATAAATCCCACTTCGAATAGTCCCAGGCGTACCAATCACGCCAATCCGCCCGTTTTGAGTTGTCGCCAAAGCCTGTCTAACTCCGGGGGTAATAACACCAAAGACCGGTCGCCTAGAATTTTGATTAATTAAATCAAAGGCCCAAGCCGAAGCCGTATGGCAGGCAATAATTACTATTTCTGCCCCCTGATTAAACAGCCAGTCAACGTTTAGCCTCGACCAGGATCGAATGAGCTCAGCCGGTTTGGTGCCGTAAGGCAAGCGGGCCGTGTCGCCCAAATAAATCACTGGATAGCCCGGCAATTGCTGCCAGACCTCTTTAACCACCGTTAATCCGCCCAAGCCCGAGTCAAAAAGACCAATCATTAACCTAGTAGTCTAATTGCTACCCCGACCAGAGCCATAACTCCACCAATCACCCAGAAGCGCATAGTTACCTTGTAGTGAGGCCATCCCTTGGCTTCAAAGTGATGATGAATCGGCGCCGCTAAGAACAATTTTCTCTTCTTAAACTTTTTATAGAGCAGTTGCAAAATTACTGATCCAGATTCTAAAAACAGCAGGAACGCAATAATCGGCAAAACAATTAATGAATCAGTGAAAAAGGTAATGACGGTTAAGGTGGCGCAAAGCCCCATGACGCCAGTCTCTCCGAGATAAAAACGGGCCGGTGGAATATTAAACCAAAGAAAAGCCAAGATAGCTCCGACCAAAACCAAGCAGAAGGTCGCCAGGTGATATTGCAGGTTAAAAAATGAAATTACAGCAAAAGCGCCAAAGATAGTGGCAAAAGTTCCACCGGCCAGACCGTCTAAGCCATCGATAATACTTCCGCCATAAGTAGCAATCATTGTCACTATAAAAATAGGCACTAGCCACCAGCCAACAAAAAGACTACCCCAACCGGGAATACCGATAGTTTCAACGCCTAATTTTGCGTAGAACCACCAGCCGCCAATTAATCCAATTAAACCGACAATAGCGATTCGCCAGGAAAGCTTTAATCCGCCACCGATGTACTTTCCTTTGCCTTTGATTTGGAGCAGGTCGTCGGTCAGCCCCAAAAGAGAAGCCGCGACCAAGGCAAATAAAGGCAGCCAAGTTTGAGAGCGATGGAGAAAATTTAACTCAGACAAAATGTCGTTATTTAGCAGGCTTAAGAGATAAAATATAACCGCAACCAATAAAGGAACGACCCAAACAATCAGACCGCCAACTCGAGGCACTCGTGTCCCCTCTCCCCCGTGAAATTTAGTAAAAACTTTAAGCTTCTGGCCATCGATGCTTTTGTCTTTGTCTTTTTTCCTCCAGAGCTGATGACGATACATGAAATCAGTGAACTTCGGAATGATCGCCAAAGCAAAAACAAAGGAGAAGAAACCGAGGGCAAAGGCTCGAATTACTTGCCAGACGGTATAAGAGTCGACTTCAAAGACCATAATTAAATGAATAGAGATAAGCTTCAGGGATCCACTCAACGACATGCTTAGTGTCAGCAAAACGATCTTCTGATCCCAAAACAACTACGATGAGATAGGCGTCTTCTGTGGGCCCCTGAAAAACCGAAACCAAACATTCTCCAGCCGAAGGCAGATAACCGGTCTTGCTACCAATGAGGCTTGTATAATCTCCTAACAGCTGATTATTATTAACAGCCCGATAATAAAAAGCACCCGTACCATCATAAATAGCATAATCATCACTGGCTAAGGCCTGGCGGATAACTTCATATTCTGGCTGCTGCCAGAGATAAGTTACCATTTTTATTATTTCGTTGGCGGTTGAGTAGTTATCAGCCCGGCCGGCCCCGGTTAATCCGGTCGCTGTTATAAAGTGAGTCTGCTCAAGGCCGATTGAAGCTGCCTTTTGATTCATCTCCTGGATAAAAGCAGAAACGCCTTTTATCTCAGCCAGAGCATAAGCAGCACTATTATTAGACTCCATTAAAGAAAGATAGATTAAGTCTTTAACGCTCAGCTGATCCCCTTCTTTGATTAAAGGAATATTGCCAATCTGATTCGCTGACCAGCTAGAAACAGTGGTCTGTTGCTCCAGCTGATAAAGATCAATGGCCACCATCGCGGTCATCAGCTTGGTAATGCTGGCAATAGGATAAGGATGGTCGGCGTTTTTAATCAATAGATGACGATTGGGTTGGTGGGGATTAATTTCAACCGCGGCTACCGAGCGAGCGCTAACTTCTTCGGGAAAAGGAACTGACCAGTTTCTGATCGGCCGATGGGCTTGCAGAAGCTGTTCAAAAAGGTTGTGATTTTTAGCTAAAGAAGCATCAACATCAACCATTTGGTAGTATAGATAATCAGCCAAGATAGGCTGGAATACACCAAATCCAAAAACGGCCACCAAAACGGCAACAATAACTAATATTAACTCTCGCCGCCTGATCTTATTAAAGAAAAACTTCGGTTTTCCCAACATCTTCTTTGTTGGCTTTTTTTTCGGTTCCGTCCGATAAATCATTTTTTCTTCTTAAACTCTAGATTAAGTTCTTTTAACTGTTCCGGCGTAATTGGAGCCGGGGCTCCGGTCATCAATTCCCGGCCCGCCTCAGTTTTAGGAAAAGGAATTACTTCGCGGATATTCTTTTCGTCAAGAACGATCGAAAGAAAACGATCCAGCCCAATGGCGATGCCGCCATGAGGAGGAACACCGTATTGGAAAGCCTCCAGCAAGTGGCCGAAGTTATTTCTGATTTCTTCATCTTGGTGTCCCAGAACTTGAAACACTGCCTGAAGCATATCTGGCCGGTAGATTCTCAAGCTGCCTCCGCCAATCTCTGACCCATTTAACACCAGATCGTACTGGAAGGCCTTTATGTCTCCCGGGTTTTGCTTAACCTGATCAATGCTATCGGTCTGAGGACGAGTAAAAGGATGGTGGACTGGTGCCCAGCCCTTTCTTTCGGTTTGTTTTTCGAACATAGGAAAATCAACTACGAAAGCAAAGGCTAGTTCTTGGGGGTCTTGATCTTTTCTTAAGTCGGGTCGGTCGCTTTTATATTCCTTCATCGCTTGATCATAGGGCAGGCGGGGAAAAGGAAATTTTTGGATTTTCTTTTCTGGAAAAACTTTTTCAATTACTTGGCGAAAAAGATTTTCTATTAAAGATAAAATATCTTCCTGTTCGACAAACGACATTTCTAAGTCGAGCTGGAGAAACTCAGCTTGGCGATCAGCCCGAAAATCTTCATCACGAAAGCATCGAGCAATCTGGAAGTAGCGCTCCAGGCCTCCAACCATTAACATCTGCTTGTATTGCTGGGGACTTTGGGGCAAAGCATAAAAGCTGCCCGGATATTGGCGAGCCGGAACAACAAAATCTCGAGCTCCTTCGGGAGTAGACCGGGCCAAGATGGGAGTGTCAACTTCACGAAAGCCCTGCTCGTCCAAAATCTGGCGCATCAAACTGAAGACTTTATGTCGATAGGTTAAATTGCGCTGCAAGCGAGGCCGTCTTAAATCAAGGTAGCGATACTTTAGCCTGATCTCTTCATTGATCTGGTAACCGTCTTCTTTTAGGTCGAAAGGGGGTATCTCAGCGGCACTAAGAACAGCTACGCTCTCCGCCTTAACTTCTACTCGGCCGGTAGCTATCTTTTCATTAACCATTTTAGCCGGCCGGTCCTTTACCTCTCCAATGACTTCTAAAACCCACTCTGGGCGAATTAATTCTATCTGGGGCAACTCCTTGGAGCAGACCACCTGAACTATGCCGCTCCGATCCCGGAGGTCAATAAAAATAACTCCGCCGTGGTCTCGGTAGCTGTTAACCCAGCCGTTGAGTTTAATTTTCTGGCCGGAGCAGTTAGCTGTCTCGGCAATTAATGTTCTTTTCATTCTTGATTAGAAAAATATTGGCGAATCTTGGAAACAATTTCCTCTGGGTCGTGATTAGCTTTAATAATGTATTCGTTAACTCCCAGAGTATGGGCTTCCCCTCTGGTCTCAGGATTATCATAATTAGAAAAGGCAATCACTGGAATATCTTTAATTTCTGATTTTTCTTGTCTGATTTTTCTTAAAAAATGCAGGCCGTCATTGTGGGGCAAAATGATATCCAAAATGACAAGATCGGGTCTCTCTTTTTTGGCCACTTCTATCCCCTCTTCGGCTGTCCGGGAAAGCAAAATCTTGAACCCGGCTCGCTCGAATTTTTCTTGATACATTTTAGCTAAAAGTTCTTCGTCTTCAATTAAAAGTATCTTTTTCATTTCTCCTTTTTTATTTTATCCTTCAGTCGGTATAAAAAATCTTGAGCAATTTCTTTCCCGCCTAAACCAAAAGCCAAGCCGAGAGACAAAACCAGGAAGAAAATTAATCCCTGAAACAGAATAACTATCATTTCGGGGGCAATGCCAATTTGCTTCAGCACAATTAAAATAGCCAGCCCCCAAATAGTCCAACGAGCAAATTTTTCAGCAACAAAGGCATAGCTGGCGTCGATCCAGTTAATAGAAACACGAATAATATTGCCAGCGGCATCAGCTAAAATAGTGGCAATAATAAATATTAGAATAACTAACAACAGGTTCGGTAGCCAGCGAACAACAATCATCAAGAATTCCGCCACGCCCATTAAACCCAAGGCCTCGGCAGCCAAAGCTAAGAAAAAAACAATCATTAGCCAGCGGACGATCAAGCCAGTGGCTCCGGAAAGATTAATTTTAATGCCTGTCTTCTCCAGTCCCTTTTTCCAGCTGTTGTTTTGGAAAATATCATCAATGTGAAATTTCTTTAAAATCCTGGTTGTCAGGCGTCCTAGCCAGATGGCCAACAAACACCCTAAACAGAATAAAAGCAGGATAAAGAAAAAGGAAGGTAGCCGGTCTAAAAAGTTATACCAGGCGCTGGCAATAACATTATCTAGGTTATAATTTAAAGCCTCCATGATAATTTGATACTTAAGGTGATTTTAGCAGACGCGCAGAGATTTATCAATCAGTCAAATCATCAATTTTAGAAACAACTTTGGCAACGGTTTCTTCTAAAGTAGAACACCGGCCACAATAGCTATTCGTTTTTTGTCTTTTAGCCAATTCGGATTCAGCTCTGTCTCATGGTCGATAAAATAGCTTGGCTGACAACGATTAGCCTGATCCATAACCAGCCGAAAGGCTCTTTGAACGCCAAAGCAAAACCCGCCTGAATTTCCGACGGCGACCTCGGTTGATTCAAACTTCCCCAATATTTATTTTATAAGTTAACTCTGGGGAGCAATTATAGTAAATCAGAAGAGTAACTGCTGTGGACCCGGGGAGATTCGAACTCCCGACCTCCACATTGCAAATGTGGCGCTCTGCCAACTAAGCTACGGGCCCTGAAAAAAGTGGGCGTGGTAGGAATTGAACCTACGACCTCTTCTTTATCAGAGAAGCGCTCTACCACTGAGCCACACGCCCAAGCAAAATAATTGTAACAATAACTCTTTGATCTCGCAAGAGATTAATATTTTTTCAAAAACCAATAAGAAAAATAGTAAATCAGAAAACGGAACCTTTTTAAAGATATTTCTCGACCGGGCGGGTAGGTAAATTCCTGTCCGCCGAATCCTTTTTTAAAAGAAGTTACTCCGGGAAATCTTTGCTGACTAATCCCCCAGTTGTCATAATACTGGCCGCCCTTAGACCGGGCTCCGGCCACCACTGTAAAGCGGATTAAATAGGGGGCTTTGAGGTGGCCAAATTTATGATTCGAAGCCGAGTGGAGGAAAGTAACTTTATGGCCGAAATAAACGACGATTGTCCCAGCAACTACTTGCTGCTGATAATAAGCTAAAAAGAGCGAGGCGTTTAAGTAATGCAGCAGGTTCTGAAAGTACTCATAAGGATAAGTATTAAAATTCTGACTGGCCGCAGTTTGCCTCATTAAGTCATAAAAAGTCTTCAGGTCGTCGCTCTCTTCAACGGTCACTCCCCGGCGCTGAGCCAGGCGGACATTGTACCTGGCTTTGCCGTCAAACTCTTTTAAAATATCTTCCTCCGTCGCTTTAATTTCAGAAATCAAGGTCTGTTGGGGCTGAATCCGATGTCGGCTCTTCCAGCCCAGAGAAAGTGGCTCAATCGGTTCGGCCTTGATGGCAATGCAACTAGAGTCAACGAGCGACCCGGCTTTTCGAAATAGTTCATTTCGGGTTTTGTCATCGGGAGCAATCGGTCCGTGAGGAATGTAAAGGTAATGGCCGAAAGGCGACTTCTCTTCCATGACCTGGCAAACTCCCTTAATCTGGCCTTCGGCCCGGGCAGCTATTCGCCAAACACGCTGATATTCCTTTCGAAACTCCCCCCAATCGTAAGATTGCAGAAAGGTTCCGCCGTGCTGCTCCAAAAATCCATCCCACTCCTCTTTAGATTGATTGAATTCAAAGTCCACCAAGGCGTAGCTAATTAATCAATTGTAGCAACCACAAAAAATCCCGCAAGAAGCGAGATAAATCGAATAGTTAACTATTTAGAGTCGCTTTGAGAGCGGACTAGAAAGGATAACCGCTATGACCTTAAGATTGAAACCCAAATTTGAGATTTCAATCTTAGTCGACAAACTTGAAAGAAATATTGTTCCACGCGCAGATTCCCCTACGCGTACCTTGTTACAACTTAGTCCTGATCATTAGCCCTACCTTCGGCCCTTCGAACGAAGAGACTACGGGTATTGCTAACTTTCCTGACTTGATGGGCAGTGAGTACAAGACCCAGGAACATATTCATCGCCGCATGGCTGATCGGCGATTACTAGCGATTCCGGCTTCATGAGGTCGAATTGCAGACCTCAATCCGAACTGGGGAGCTGTTTAGGCGATTAGCTCCGTCTTACGACGTGGCAAAACGCATTGTCAGCCCCATTGTATCATGTGTGCAGCCCAGGGCATCAAAGGGCCATACTGATTTGGCGTCATCCCCACCTTCCTCCTCGTTGTTCGAGGCAGTCTCCTATGATACGTGAAACATAGGACAGGGGTTGCGTTCGTTATCCGACTTAACGGTACATTTCAAAACACGAACTGACGACAACCATGCAACACCTGTGCTAGCGTCCCTTGCGGGTAGACCCGACTTTCATCGGGCTTCACTAGCATGTCAAGCCCTGGTAAGGTTCGTCGCTTAGTGTCGAATTAAGCCACATGATCCACCGCTTGTGTGGGTCCCCGTCTATTCCTTTGAGTTTTAGTCTTGCGACCGTACTTCCCAGGCGGAACACTTAACGCGTTAGCTTCGCCACCGAAAGGGTCGACACTTCCGATAGCTAGTGTTCATCGTTTACAGCGTGGACTACAAGGGTCATTGTAGTTTTAAGCTCGTATTACTACGAGGATCGGACTATATCATTCTCTGAAGCAAGACCACTTTTCCTTTTTTAGCTTAAGGTGTTTCTCAACCTCGGCCTTGGAAAAAGAAGTCAATCGAACAACTTCAGAGATCCAGCGTTGTTGCAAGTTCGACTCTTTATAGAGAAGTAACACTTTTGGCAACATAGAAGAAACTTTAACAAATGGCAGAATAATACATAGAAACTTCTTTAGTTCTTCTGCCGAACGGAACCAGAGACGATAGTATTCTCTATTGGTTCCTTGATATTTATTGGAAACTCGACCAACGTGTGTCTTGACTTTCCAGACAACCAATAAATATCTGGCTAGAATCTTTTGTGATTCATAATCGAATGAATCAGTGCAGATGACCCCTCGTCGGCCATTGCCGATAATAGAACCATCGTCTAGCCACCAAACAGCTAAAGATAAAGGAGTTAACTGATTTAACCATTTGCGCCGAATCTTAAGCCTCCCTCTTTTATGAGTGAGATTATAGATCTCGGTCAATTCTTCTAGGGCCAGGCTCTGAAATCTTAGTTTTTGGTCTCCCCATCCATCTTTTTTCTGATGCCAATGACACTTATCGGAAGAAATGTCTTTTAGCAGGCTTGCCTTCCAAAGGAAATATTCTTCCTGATGAATAGAGTGCTTAAAGGAAAATCGAGCATTATGATCACCCTTTTGCACCTTAAGAGAACCATCTCCTAAAATAGAACCTAGTACAACTTCTCGCCATTGAGACGACAAAGATGAATTGTTCATCTTCTATCTTCTTACTTACATAGTCTCTACGGGGTCAATTTCGCCTAGTAGCGAAATGACTTCCCTCGGGATTGTCCGTCAAAGACGGAGTTCCCCGATACAGCTAGATGCTCACCTCAGCGTTGCCGCTAAGGGGGACACCTTGACGACCTCAAAATAATTTGAGGCTTTCAACTTCATCGGGATAAAGGATAACCCTCGGTTGAAAATTACGTATCTAATCCTTTTTGCTACCCACGCTTTCGTCTCTGAGCGTCAGGACTGCCCCAGCCAGTTGCCTTCGCCTTTGGCGTTCCTGATGATATCGACGGATTTCACCCCTCCACCATCAGTTCCACTGGCCTCTGACAGCCTCTAGCCAAGTAGTATTTTTGGCACTCCGAAGGTTGAGCCCTCGGTTTTTAACCAAAAACTTTCCTGGCCGCCTACAGACGCTTTACGCCCAATAAATCCGGGTAACGCTCAGGGGTTCTGAATTACCGCGCCTGCTGGCACAGAATTAGGCCCCCTTTATTCCACCGGTACCGTCATCCGAAGATTCTTCCCGGTGAAAAGACCTTTACACTCCGCAGAGCTTCTTCAGTCACGTGGTGTCGCTCGGTCAGGCTTTCGCCCATTGCCGAAGATTCTCGACTGCTGCCTCCCGTAGGAGTAAAGCCCGTGTCTCAGTGCTTTTGTTGGGGAACACACTCTCATGCCCCCTATCCGTCATAGCCTTGGTGAGCCGTTACCCCACCAACTAGCTGATAGAACGCAGGCCAATCCCGTTCCGGCCGAAGCCTTTACTTGATCAGCCATTTGGCCAATCAAGACTATCGGACATTAGCCCTGATTTCTCAGGGTTATTTCCATGAACGGGGCATGTTACCTACGTGTTACTAACCCGTTTGCCGGTGCTCCCGAAGGAGCCCCTTGACTTGCATGCCTTATCCACACCACCAGCGTTCACCCTGAGCTAGGATCAAACTCTCAACAAAGAATAAGCTCAAAGCGACTCTAAATAATTAACTATTTTATTTTCAAGAACAACCACTGGTAATTCTAATGCAATTTATAAAAACTGTCAACTCTCTTCTTTTTCTTCTCTTTCCGGTTCTGATGTCTCTTCTGTGGGCTTTTTCTCTTCAGCCAAATTGCCTGCAGGTTCTGAATTCACCTCAGCAGCCTTATCGGCTTCTTGCGACTCAGGCTTCTTCTCGGCAGCTGGTTTTTCAGTCGGCTGAGCTGTTGCCTCCGCTTTACTGCCGGCAGCAACCTTCTTCTTAAGTACATCTATCTTATCACCCTGAATCACCTTAGCGTCGATTAATAAGTTGTGAACCCGAGGCGACGGCTGAGCTCCAACACCGAGCCAATATTTAATACGCTCTTCATCTAATTTCTGCTCTTTGGTTAAAGGATCAAAGAAGCCCACCCGCTCCAAAAAACGCCCGCCCTGAGGAGCCTGACGACTGTCTGTAACGACAATACGATAAAAGGGATGATTCTTTCTTCCCGTTCTAAAAAACCTAATTTTTAACATGTTATGATTTTTTTAACAATTTTAATGCTTGCTCAGCCGCCATCTGCTCCGCGGCTTGCTTAGAGTGACCAGTGCCCGAGCTAATCATTTTCTGGCCCAAGAAGACACCGACTTTGAACTGCTTATCATGATCCGGTCCCTGGGTTTCCAGGACTCGATAAGTTGGACTTGTTTCTCCCCCAGCCTGAATTAATTCTTGTAGCTCTGACTTGGCATCAAGATAAGAGACCGACTCGATAATCCCTGGCAAGAGAATCAGAATATGTTGCTCGATAAACTTCTGAACCGCAGCCATGCCTTGATCTAGATAAGCGGCGCCAATGAAAGCTTCAAGAGTATCAGCCATTAGACTGCGGCTGACTGACCGGCTCCCCTCCCCCCGAGAAAGAAAAAGATATTTCGAAAAATTGAATTTCTCGGCCACCGAGGAGAGCGTCTTAGTGTTGACTAAAGCCGCCCGCCATCGGGTCAACTCTCCTTCAGCATTGTGATACTGACGGAAGAGATGTTCAGTCACCAGTAGCTCCAAGATCGCATCTCCCAAAAACTCTAATCGCTCGTTATTATCCAGAGGAAAATCTGGGTGTTCGTTTAAAAAAGAACGATGGACAAAGGCCTGGATTAAGCTCGACTTGCTCCGGAACGACACTCCCAGGGACTTCTCCAGTTGATGAAATGATTTGTCTTGATAAAGAGATTCAATCTGCTTTTCCGTCATTAGCCCGAATCTTCTTAGTTTCTTCAAATACAGCGCCGAGAATTCCATTAATGAAATGTCCCGAAGCCAAGCCGCCAAAATCTTTACCCAGTTCAATCGCCTCATTAATAGCCACCCTAGGTGGAACCTGCTCCGGGTCAAGGTAAAGTAATTCGTACAAACCAAGCCTCAGGATATTTCGATCCACCAGAGTCATTTTTTCTAGGGGCCACTTTGGAGCTGATTTTTTAATCACCTGATCAATCTCAGCAATATTCTGAGCTACCCCAGAAACCAACTGGCGACAGAAATCTTTTGTCTCCTGGTCAACTTTAAGATCTTGAGCTCCTTTCAACACCTGCTCATTATAGTGTTCTTGCTGGTTGGGCTCTAAACCATAAAAGTCCCACTGATAAAGCGTTTGGACGGCTAATGAGCGGGCCTGGTGACGTGAAGCCATTTTTATTCTTTGACTGACTGTTTCTCTTCCTTCTGGCGCTTCTTCCGCTCTTTCTTGCCCAGATCTTTCAAGACATCAATTACCTCCCGTCCCCGATAATAGCCACAATAGTCGCAGACCGTGTGAGGCTTTTTAGGTTTGCCACACTTGCTGCAATTGACTACCGTCGGAGCCGAAACATAATAATGCATCCGGCCCTGATTTCGCCTTGATTTAGTTTTTCTTTGTTTCGGTACTGCCATAAGACTCTTAACTCTACCAAAATTTAGTCTTTTTGCCAAGCCCCAGTCAGCCGAAAGCTTCGCCGGTGAATAGCACATGGACCAAGTTGGGCAATTGACTGATAATGAAGGCGAGTGGCGTAGCCCTTGTGGCACTCAAAATAATAGCCGGGAAACTTATGGCTATATTCAACCATCAACTGATCGCGGTAGACCTTGGCAATAATTGAGGCTAAGGCCACAGAAAAGACGTAACTATCAGCCTGGGGATAAGAAGCTTGAGGCCTTTGAGTCGGCAAGCTGAAGTTGCCGTCGACTACTATAAAAAAAGAATTAACCGATAGGCGATTTAAGGCCTTGATCATTGCTTTTTTAGTTGCCGTTAAAATATCAGTTTGATCAATAATCTTTTCTGAAACTGCACCCAGAGCGTAAGTAATGCTCTCGAGTTGCTCCGCCGTCCGGGCTATTTCTTCTCGCTGTTTGGCGCTGAGTTTTTTAGAATCGCGAACTCTCGAGAGAGACGACGGAATTTTTTTATTTAAAAAAGACTTGTCTAAAGACACTGCCGCGGCCACAACTGGCCCGGCTAAAGCCCCTCGGCCAACCTCATCCAAACCAACCACTGCACTATATCCCTGGGCAATAATATCTTTTTCGGTTTTTAGGGTTAAGCCTTGTTTGTCAAAAAAATCTATTTGCATTATAATGACCTTAGGATTTTCCCTTATTTTAACCCCTTTTGTTTAAAATGGAAAACAACTCCCCCACTCCTCAATCAGCGCTAGAACTTTCTTCGGTCTTGATGTCTGGAGATATTGAAAAAGAGCTAAAAACAGCCGAGGGCCAAGGAAGGGCAGCTGATTTTAGCTATAAAATATTACCTTTCTTGTCGTTGGCTGAAAGAAAAATTAACTCTGGACTAAATCTAGAAGGAGCGACGATCTTAGGCTCTGTCTCTCTCCGAGGAGTTATGATTGACGGAGACTTGAATATGGACCGAACTATCGTCAAGGGTTCGGTTTTTCTAGATCAGGCGACCGTAATGGGCTCAATTAAATTAGAGCAAGCTACTATCCGGGGCGTCATTAACCTCGTCGGCTCCAAGATCAAGAACGACCTTAACTGCAACCAATTAATTAACAATGGCTTTATTAGCCTCGCCAAGGCTCGAGTTGGTGGTGATCTTAATTTAATCGGCAGTCGGATTCAGGAATCAAAACAAGGCAACCTGACGATCGAAGGAAATCTTTACTTAAGGCAGGCTGTGATTAACGGCAACCTCAACCTTCAGCGCTCGGCCATTGAAGGGTCGGTTGATTTAATGCAGCTGCTGGCCTTGGGAACCGTTAATTTAGAAGACACATTTATTGCTAAATATTTAATCACCCGCGAAGCAGTTTTGGAGGACGGAATTCTTTTGAAAGGTGCGCGTTATCAACAGCTGGTGAAATGAAGAAGTTTGTTCATTTGCACGTTCACTCTCACTACAGTCTGCTGGACGGACTGGCTAAAATACCGGAACTTTTAGACTACACCCAAGAACTGGGCATGGATAGTGTTGCCCTGACCGACCACGGCAATCTCTATGGCTTAATCGAATTCTACCAAGAGGCTAAAAAAAGAAAGATTAAGCCAATTTTGGGTTGCGAGGTTTATGTGGCCCGAGGATCGAGACATCAAAAACAGGTCGATGATAAAGGAAACTACCACCTGATCCTGCTGGTTGAAAACGAAACCGGTTATCGTAATTTGATTAAATTAGTAACCAAGGCCCACTTAGAAGGCTTTTATTACAAGCCCCGGGTTGATAAAGAATTGCTCCAGCAATATCATCAGGGGCTTATTGCTTTGTCCGGCTGTGCTCAAGGCAAGATATCTCAATTGATTTTAAATGGTCGCCTTGAAGAAGCCCAGGCCGAGGCTTTAGAATCTCAAAAAATGTTTGGAGCAAAAAACTTCTTCCTGGAGATACAACACTGCCCAAGCTTCAAATCGCAATCCGAGATAAACCGTCAATTGTGCTTAATTTCTAAGAAGACTAATATTCCGTTGGTGGCAACTAATGACGTCCACTACCTAAAGCCCGAGGATGAAGAGGCTCAGGAGATTTTGCTGATGATCAATACCCACACCAACATTCAAACTCCTGATCGCATGACGATGGTCGGCAGTGACTCCTACCTCGCCTCGCCAAAAGAGATGATTGAGGCTTTTAAGGAATATCCAGAAGAAGCAGTAACCAATACTTTGAAAATTGCCGAACGTTGCCAGGTGGAGCTTGACTTAGGACAGATCCGCCTGCCTCACTTCGATCCACCCGCAGGAGAAGACGATAATTCTTATTTAAGAAAACTCTGTCAGGCAGGTATTAAGGGAAAATACGGACGAGCCACAAAAGAAATTAAAGAGCGTTTGGATTATGAACTTTCGGTTATCGAAAAAATGGGCTTTGTCTCCTACTTTTTGATCGTTCACGACTTTATCAAATGGGCCAAAGAGAAGCACATTGTCGTCGGACCGGGACGGGGCAGCGCGCCCGGATCAATTGTCTCTTACCTGCTTGATATTACTACAATTGATCCCCTCAAACACAAACTTATCTTTGAACGTTTTCTTAATCCGGAAAGAATCTCTATGCCCGATATTGACATTGATTTTGCCGATAATCGACGGGACGAGGTTATCGAATACGTCGCCCATAAATATGGTCGGAAACATGTCGCCCAGATTATTACTTTCGGAACTATGGCCGCCCGCGGCTCTATCCGTGATGTTGGCCGAGCCCTGGGCTACAGCTATAGTTTTTGCGACCAAATTGCCAAGGCCATTCCTTTTAATATGAATCTGTCCCAGGCACTAGATGCAGTTAAAGAGTTAAAGAGCCAATACGAGGCAGACGAAAAAGTGCGCCGGCTAATTGATCTGGCTAAAAAAATTGAAGGGACTGCTCGCCACGCTTCAACTCATGCCTGCGGCGTTGTCGTGGCTGATCAGCCACTAACTGAAATTGTGCCACTCCAACTAGCCCCCCAGAACAAAGAAAGCGTTGTCACCCAATACAGCATGGAATACATTGAAGCCCTGGGTCTGTTAAAGATGGACTTCTTAGGCCTGCGTAACTTGACCATTATTGAAGAGACCCTGAAGCGTATTTATGCCATCCACCAGGTTGACTTAAAGATAGAAGAAATCCCCTTTGACGACCGCAAGACCTACCAGCTGCTCCAACGCGGAGAGACGACCGGGGTTTTTCAGCTGGAAAGTAGCGGGATGAGAAGCTACTTAAAACAGCTTAAGCCAAACCGCTTTGAAGATATTGTGGCCATGGTTGCCCTCTACCGGCCCGGGCCAATGCAATTCATTCCTCAATATATTGCCCGGAAAAATAATCGGGAAAAGGTTCAATATAGTCATCCGATTCTTAAGGAAATTCTGGCGGATACCTACGGCATAGCCGTCTATCAAGAGCAAATTATTCAAATAGCTCACCGTCTGGCCGGTTTTACTCTTTCTGAAGCCGACACCCTGAGAAAGGCTATTGGGAAAAAGAAGAAAGACTTGTTAGACAAACAGAAGGATAAGTTTCTGAAGGGAATGGTGAACAACAAAGTCTCACAGGAGCTAGCTCAAGAAGTCTGGGAGTGGATTATTCCCTTTGCCAGTTATAGTTTTAATTTGGCTCACGCCACCAGCTACGCTACTATCGCCTACCAGACGGCTTACCTTAAGGCTCACTATCCTCTTGAGTTTATGTCTTCTCTTTTAACCTCTCACGCTGGAAACAATGAGAAGATTTCCTTTTTGATTCAAGAATGCCGTCGAGTGGGTATCGAGATTTGGCCCCCCGACATCAATGAAAGTTTCTTAACTTTCTCTGTTGTGCCCCAAAACAATGTTATCCGATTCGGCTTATCGGCGATCAAAAACGTCAGTCATAAAGTTGTCGAACAAATCATAAACGAAAGAAAACAAAACGGCTATTTCAAAACACTCGAAGATTTTGTCAGCCGGACCTGTGAATTCGGATTAGATAAAAAATCACTTGAAAGCATGGCTCGAGCCGGTGTCTTTGACAACTTGATTGATCGCGCTAAAATTGTCAACAACATTAAAAATATCTTAGACTGCGCTCAAGAAATTAAAAAGCAAAGCAACAGCCAACAGGCGAGCCTATTTCAAACTACGCCTCTCCGGCCGGCTCTTAATTTAAGCCAAGAAGGCACGATCACGACCTTAGACAAGCTAGGCTGGGAAAAAGAACTCCTGGGCCTCTATATCAGCGCTCATCCGCTGAACCAGTATGAAAAGATGCTCAAGAAGATCACCACCCCGATTAAAGAAATTGATGACTCTTTTATCGGCCAGATGGTCAGAGTTGGCGGCATCATCAATAAGATCAATCGAATTATTACTAAAAATAATGAAAGGATGATGTTTGTTGAATTAGAAGATCTGACTGACAAGATTGAAGTAGTGGTCTTCCCCCGAGTCTTAGATAGTTATGCTAAAATGTTAACAGAAGGCAATATTATTTTAATGAAAGGCCGCATCGATCGCCGCAACGGATCATTGCAGATGATCGGTGAATCAGCCGAAGAATTAATCTCAAAAGAATAACATGGAATTAGAAATAATTAGACACTCTTTAGCCCATATTATGGCCGCCGCTCTGAAGCGGCTTTATCCAGAAATTAAGTTCGGTATCGGACCGAGTATCGAGCATGGTTTTTATTATGATATTGATTTGAAAAAGAAAATAACACCCGAGGATCTGGATAAAATATCCCAAGAGATGGTCAAGATTATCAAGCAAGACCAGTCTTTTGAGTACAAGAAAGTTAAAAAATCTGAAGCTCTTAAGATCTTCGAAGACCAGCCCTATAAGTTAGAGTTAATCAAAGAACTGGCAGAAGACGAAGTCAGCGTCTTCCAGGTTGATGGCTTTACCGATCTTTGCCGGGGTCCCCACATTGAGTCAACCGGAAAAATTGATCCAAAGTCTTTTAAGCTTTCTTCAGTCGCCGGCGCTTATTGGCGAGGCGACGAGAAACGCCCCATGCTACAAAGAATTTATGGTTACGCTTTTGAAGATGAGGCTAAATTGAAAGAATTTTTAAACCAACTCGCTGAAGCCCAGAAGAGAGATCATCGGTTGATTGGCAAAAAGCTGGATCTCTTTCGCTTAGACGAAAAATTAGGAGCCGGGCTAGTTTTATGGACCCCTCGGGGAACCGCTTTAAAAAAGGTAGTTCAAAATTTTATTCTCGATAAGTATTCTAAACGAGGCTGCCAATTAGTTGAGACTCCCCACATCGCCCGTCTGCATCTTTGGGAAACATCAGGGCATGTTGGGTTTTATCGAGAGAGCATGTTTCCCTCGATGCACTTGAATGAAATCGCTGACGATGAAAAGGACGACTATCAGATCAAACCAATGAACTGCCCCTTCCACATTCTAATCTATCAACGGCAGACTCAGAGCTATCGCGATCTGCCATTGCGTTATGCTGAATTAGGCACGGTGTATCGCTACGAAAAGTCTGGCGTTCTGCACGGCCTGACTAGAGTTCGCGGTTTTACTCAAGATGATTCTCATATCTGGTGCACCCCCGATCAATTACCGCAAGAAATTGAAAACACCTTAAAGCTGGCCCTTGAAGTTTTAAGCGACTTTAGCTTTAAAGAATACGATATTTATCTCTCCACGCGCCCGGAGAAATATATTGGATCAGACGACATTTGGGCAAAGGCTACCGAAGCGCTAGAGGGGGCATTAAAAAAACAACAGATTAAATATCAAGTAGACGAAGAGGGTGGCGTTTTCTACGGACCAAAGATTGATATTAAAATTAAGGACTCAATTGGCCGAAGCTGGCAATGTACGACCATTCAGGTTGACTTTAACCTGCCTGGAAAATTTGACCTCCATTTCATTGACGAATCGGGACAGAAGCAACAGCCGATTATGATTCATCGCGCCATCCTTGGCAGTATTGAACGCTTTATTGGTGTTTTGCTAGAACACCATGGAGGCCAGTTGCCTGTTTGGTTAAGCCCAACCCAGGTTATGCTCATCCCGGTGGCCGACCGGCACCAGGAATATGCTGAAGAAATTGCTGATCAATTAAAATCAGCCGGTTATCGCGTTGAAGTGGACCGGGAAAACAAAACTGTTAATAAAAAGATTCTCCAAGCTGAAGAGTTGCAGATACCCTTTATCTTGGTAGTCGGCGACCGAGAAGTCGAAGCCAAGAAGATAAGTGTCCGGCAGCGACATCAATCAGAATTGTTTTCTCTCTCCGTAGCAGAATTCATCTCTCTTCTGGATCAGAAAATTAAAGAAAGATCCTGATGGCGATCACAGATAAATTCAGAAAGCCGGGGCGTTACTTTCTGGTAACTTTTGGTTGTCAGATGAACATTTCTGACTCAGAAAAGATTGCCCACCTTCTAGAAGAACGAGGATATCAGCCAACTCTCGAGCTAGAATCAGCCGACCTGGTTATTGTTAATATGTGTTCAGTCAGAAAATCAGCTGTTGATCGAATTTATGGACTGGCTGAGAAAATAGAGCATCTCAAGAAATCAGGGCATAAAATTGAAGCTGTTCTGACCGGCTGTTATCTAAAATCAGCTGAACAAAGAAAATTACTAAAAATATTTGATTTGGTCTGTGCGCGCCCAGATTTTTTTGAAAACCCGGAATATCTTTCCCAACCAGCTCATTACCATTCATTTTTCCGAGCCTACGTACCAATCATGACTGGCTGTAATAATTTTTGCGCTTACTGCATCGTTCCTTTTACCCGGGGGCGGGAATACAGTCGGCCAGCAAAGGAAGTACTGGACGAAGTTAAAAAACTAGCCCAAGGAGGCTACCGTGAAATCTGGCTACTGGGGCAGAATGTTAATAGCTACCAGGGCAAAGACGGCCACCGAACCGTCCTCTTTCCTGAATTGCTCTCCCGGGCTAACGCCATTGATGGGGATTTTTGGCTCTACTTTACCACTCCCCACCCTAAGGACCTTTCCGACCAGTTGATCCAGGTGATGGCCCAGTCTTCAAAAGTCGCCCCTTATCTGAATCTGCCGGCTCAGTCGGGCGATGACATCATTCTAAAAAAGATGAATCGCCCATACGTCATTAAGGATTACAAGAATATTGTTAACAAGCTCCGTCAGGCCTTCCAGGAAAATAGAAAAAACGAAGAAAAGAGGCTGGCTCTTTCAACCGATATTATCGTCGGATTCCCCGGAGAGACAGAGGCCATGTTCCAGGAAACAGTTAAACTGATGACCGAAGTTGAATATGATATGGCCTATATTGCTCGCTACTCTCCCCGGCCCCTAACCAGTGCTTGGCCCTTGGGCGATCCTATTCCTGAAGCGGAAAAGATAAAAAGGGAGAAGATATTAAATGAAATTCTGAAAAAAACAGCTTTGAAAAACAATCGTTTTTATCTCAATAAAACTATTCCGGTTTTAATTGATTATTATGACGCCAAGAAGAAAGCTCTTTTTGGCAAAAGCCGAGCCTATAAAACAGTTAAGATCGATGGCGGTCAAGATAATTTGATCGGCCAAGTAGCTTCAGTGAAGATCACTGAGGCTGGATCTTGGGGTTTATATGGAAAGATAAAATAAAAAGCCCATTCAAACAATGAATGGGCTCACGTTCTGATCAAAAAGGCGACTATTGTTATTGCGGTAACTTTTGTCACTAGCCCTAAGATTATGTACAGCAGTGACCAAAAGTTTTTGGTAACCGCGGTGTAGCATACAGTTCCTCCAGTTACCCAGGGGATAAAAGGAATCACATTAAGAAGATACAGGAAAAGGTATTTATGAATCCTGATCTCCTCAATATACTTCGCGATTCGGTAGCCCTTTGCCTCACTGCGCGCCAGAAAGACCTTAAACTGGTTCGCGACGGCCATAAAAAATTGCCGATCTGGCCATCTTTTCACTAAACGTTTAATAGCATAGACTAAAAGAAAGAATACGCCCAAAGAGATAACAACATTGACCAGGCCAGAAAAAACAGCCATTATTAAAGCCCAGTAGCTCGGTATCTGATAAATCAACCAGATATCTGGCGCTAAAAACCATAGGCTCCACATCATGTCACCCGCCTCCTTTGTTTGTCAGGAACAATAGACTAATTCTATAATCGGATTAATTAATGTCAAATCCAAAAGATAAATTAATTACCATTCTTGGTCCGACAGCTACTGGCAAAAGCCAACTCGGGGTTAAAATGGCCCGGGAATTTAATGGTGAAATAATTTCAGCCGATTCCCGGCAGGTTTATCGGGGACTAGATATTGGTTCGGCTAAAATTACTCCTCAGGAGATGAAGGGTGTCCCCCATCACTTAATTGATATCGCTTCCCCGCGAAGAGTTTTTACCGTTGCTCAATTTCAAAAACTAGCCATTAAATCGGCTCGAAAAATTATTCTGAATAATAAAACTCCCTTCTTGGTCGGCGGATCGCCTTTTTACATTTATTCAGTAACCGAGGGCTGGAAGCTGCCTTCAGTCCCTCGCAACCAGTCGCTTCGCCAGAGATTAGAAAAAAAGAAACCGGAAGAACTTTTTAAAATGCTCAAAGAATTAGATGCGGCGTACGCTCAGAAAGTTGATCCTTTTAATGCTCGCCGGCTAATCCGAGCCATCGAGATTGCTAGCGTGGCCGGACAAGTACCCCCTCGCCAGAGTCAGCCGGCCTTTCAAACTCTTTTTCTGGGACTAAATTATCCTTTACCTGAGCTGAAAGATAAAATTGCTCGCCGCCTTAATCAGCGCCTAAAATCAGGATTAATCGAAGAGGTGGAAACCTTAAGGAAAATACCATTATCTTGGAAGAGATTGGAGGATTTCGGCTTAGAATACCGCTGGGTAGCCTACTACCTTCAGAATAAAGTAGATTATCCAGAAATGAAATCAGGAATTATTCAAGATAGCCTGAAGCTGGTTAAGCACCAATTAAATTGGTTTAAAAAAGACCAGCGTATTCACTGGCTTAAAGATTCAAACCAAGCCCGAGATCTAATCAGGAATTTCCTCAATCAATAATTTATTTAAGCTGATCTTCGATCAAGCGGCGAGCATGATCGGGCTCAACGGCTCCCTTGGTTTCTCCCATCAGCTGGCCAATTAAAAATTGAAGGGCGGCCGTCTTGCCTTGGCGATAATCTTGACAGGCCTGAGGATTATTATCAATAATTCTTTTAACCACTGGTTGAAGCATCTTTTCGTCGTCAATTTTAGCCAAGCCCTGATCAGCCATAATCTGGGAAGGATCGCCGCCAGTCTCAAACATGTCCTTTAATAGTCCTTTGGCTAAACGAGAAGGAATTTTGCCTTGGAAAATCAAAATAATCAGCT
This sequence comes from bacterium, assembly GCA_029559515.1. Taxonomy (GTDB): domain Bacteria; phylum Patescibacteriota; class Minisyncoccia; order Minisyncoccales; family UBA1441; genus UBA1441. The sequence goes on along the minus strand of JAKQBO010000007.1, from coordinate 12,503 downwards.
CGGCAAAATTCTCCGGAGTAATCTTAAGATCTTTGATTGACCCGGAACCGATTAACCCCTTAAGATCGCTAATCAAATAATTAGCTAGTAGTTTCATCAACTGGCTGGTTTTTTCTGAACTAATCTTTTCGTCCTTCTTCCAGGACAGTAGTTCGCTCGCCGCTTTTTCAAAATAGCTAGCTAAGGCCGGATCCCGGACCAATACCTCAATGTCTTGCTGCTCAATCTGATATTCCCGGCTCAAGCGAGACCTTTTGGCTGCGGGCAGTTCGGGTAGGCTTTGGGCAATTTCCATAATCTCTCTTTCCGTCCACCGAATTGGCAAAAGATCGGGCTCAGAAAAGTAGCGATATTCTTGCTCCTCCTCCTTCTTCCGCTGCAGCACGGTCTGCTGTCCGTTCCATCCTCTGGTTTCCTGAGTTACCTTTTCCCCCTGACTAATCATTACTCTTTGCCGTTCAATCTCACTATCAATCGCCATTCTGACCGCATGAAAAGAATTAATATTCTTCAACTCGGTCTTCGTTCCCGAACCGAGCGGATCTGCTTTAGGCTGGACAGAAACATTAGCTTCGATTCTCATCTCTCCCTTCTCCATATCCGCATTAGAGACCCCGAGATAACGTAAAATCATTTGCAGCTCCTGAGCAAACTCGGTTACTTCCTGACCATTTTTGAAGTCAGGTTCCGTGACTAGCTCCATTAATGGAACTCCAGCCCGATTAAAGTCAATCAAAGAACAATTCTGTTGATGGTCGTGTACCAAGCGGCCAGTGTCTTCTTCCAAATGAATTCTTCTAATTCTGATCTTTCGTTGATTGCTTAAAACCAAAAAACCCTTCTGGCACAAAGGCTTGTCAGCTTGAGTAATTTGATAGCCCTTAGGCAGATCGGGATAAAAGTAGCTCTTGCGGGCAAACTCTGACTCCTTAGGAATGTGGCAGTTTAAAGCCAAACCAACCCTAACCATCTTTTCCACGGCAGACGCATTGACCGTCGGCAGGGTTCCGGGATGACCTAAACAGGTCGGACAAATATTAGTATTGGGCTTAGACTCCTCCGGATTGTTGGGACAAGCACAAAACATCTTGCTCAGCGTATTCAGCTGGACATGAATCTCCAAGCCAATCACTGCTTCTAATTTTTGGTAATCGGCCATGTTCTGACTGAGCCGCCTGCAGGAATCGAACCCGCGTCCGTGGTTTACAAAACCACTGCTTTACCACTAAGCTAAGGCGGCCTCCTTTAGCTGTTGGTGATGCTACTCCAAAAATCGTCCCTCAATTGACGCGAACCATTGTTTTTAGGGGTCGTATCTCTCGAAGAAACGTCTTTTGCCGTTTTTCCATTCAAGGAGCAGGCCTTAACGCCCACCATCACGGCCACACCAATCACGCTGAGGGCGATAATTAAACGAAGACCAAAGAGATAATCCATAGATTAAATCTCAAAACGTGTGAATTGGGCGACTTCAATATTCTCTCCCAGTTTAGAAACTAGACCGTTAATTAAATCCTTGACGGTCTTACTGTCGTCCTTGATCCATTTTTGATGGAGCAATACTACCTCGGAATACCACTTCTCTAATTTGCCGGCAATAATCTTTTCGGCAATCTCGGCCGGCTTGTTTGAGCCTTTCATTTGTTCTTGATAAATCTCTTTTTCTTTTTCAACGACCGCCTCTGGAATATCTTCTGCGCGAACATAAAGGGGGCTCATGGCCGCTATCTGCATGGCCAGTTCGCGAGCCAACTCCTGAAACTGCTCTGACTTGGCCACAAAATCAGATTCGCATCTCAGCTCAATCAAAACGCCAACCTTGCCGTTAGCATGGATATAGCTTTCAATAATCCCCTGATGAGCCTCGCGAGCTGATTTATTGGCCGCGATTTCACGCCCTTTTTTCTTTAAGAACTCCTTAGCCTTCTCCAAATCTCCCTGAGCGCTATCAAGAGCCTCCTTGCACTCGGAAATACTAATACCGGTCTCGGCTCTTAATTTTTTAATTTGATCGATAGACATACTAACTGATTACTTAAGCACTTTTTTAACCTCCTCGAGAATAAACTTCACTGACGATAAGGCATCATCATTGGCCGGAATAGGATAATCAACAATTTCTGGATTAATATTAGTATCGACTAAGCCCACCGACTTAATGCCTCGGCGTCGAGCCTCTCGAGCCGCCAATTCATTCTTATCCAGATCAGTAATGAAAACAGCTGCCGGCAGATCCTTCATCAACTTTAGTCCGCCAAAGTTTCTATTTAAACGATCTATCTCCCGATCGATCTCTAGCTGTTCTTTTTTAGTATAGCGTTCAAAATCACCCTTTTCCCGCTGGTCTTCTTTTTCAATCAAATCTCTAATTCTTTGGGAGATAATTTTGAAGTTAGTCAAGGTTCCGCCCAGCCAGCGCTGGTTAACATAAGGCATTTCAATCTCCTGAGCCACTTCCAAGATCAATGACTGCAGTTGGACCTTGGTGCCAACCAGCAAAACCTGCTTATTTTCTTTCTTAACTTCAGCCAAAAAGGACAACGCCTTCTGAAGTTTCTCGCTGGTCTTATTCAGATCAATAATGTGAACTCCGGCCTTTACTCCCTCAATATAAGGCTTCATCTTGGGATGAAGGCGCGAAGTCCGATGGCCATAAGCAACTCCGGCTTCAGCCATAGCTTCAATTAATTTTTCGTCTTTAGAATTACTCATACTTTATCTCTAAAATGAAGAACGGCTCCTCAAAGAAGCCGACCAGCCGCTTTAGCAACCGGACTGGATAATAACTAGCATAATATAACATTAACTCTATTAAAAATCAACGAACTAAAAAAAACAGGGCGTACTTTCTACGCCCCGTTACGGAGAACATCTTTAGCAAACTTCTGGCCGGCCAGGTCTAGATGGGAAGTAACACGCCGCCAATCGTTCCGATCCCCGGTCCGGTCCATCATCGCTAAGGCACGCTTGGCTAATCTCCTGTCTTTAGATTCCCGGGCAGCCAAGTAGACCCAGGCCCATTGATGGAAGCTCCGAGCTCGAACTTCTATTTCCCTGAGGGCTCTTCGCTTGAGTTGCTTGTTTTCGGCACAGAAAAATATTCTGCGCCATGTTCTGAAATCAAGAGCGAACCAGACTTCTGGAATACCAACATATTTCTTCTCAGCCTCTCTGATAGCCTCAAGGAAATTATCATTTTTCTCCGCCAGAATTTTCCAGAAATGCTTCTCTAGATTTTTCATGACCTCTCCCTCCTTTAAGCAAGATATTAAATAATCTCATAATATAAGCTATTTGTCAACAACAGTCTTGATTTCCTGCTCAAAATTGTTATTCTAGAAGAGTTATGAAAAAGGAAATTCATCCAAAATATTATCCTGAAGCTAGAGTAACTTGTGCTTGCGGCAAAAAGTTCACCGTTGGATCAACCTCAGAAAGCATTAGAACTGAAGTCTGTGGTTTTTGCCATCCTTTTTACACCGGTGAACAAAAGTTTATTGACGCCCAGGGACAGGTGCAGAAGTTCCAAAGCCGAGTGGCTAAAGCTAAAAAAATGAAAACAAAAAAATAATGAAGGTTCGAGCCGTCATTATTGAGATTAGAGCAGGAACGGGCGGCGAAGAAGCCGCCCTTTTTGCCCGTGATCTGTTTCGTTCCTACAGCCGATACGCTCAGAAAAACAACTGGCCTTTAGAAATTTTTGATCAAAATTTAACTGACTTGGGAGGATATCGTCGAATCGTTTTCCGCCTGGCTGATGAATCGGCCTGGGAAAGTTTGCAACACGAAGGCGGCACACACCGCGTCCAAAGAATTCCTGAAACTGAGAAAGCCGGGCGAATCCAGACTTCGACGGTAACAGTCGCGGCTTATCCTCAGACCGACCGCGGCCCGGTGGCCATCAAGCCCAGCGAGATAAAAGTAGACTCCCTCAAGGCTTCTGGGCCCGGCGGACAGCATGTCAATAAGCGCGAAACAGCCGTCAGGGTAACTCACCAGCCGACGGGAATAGTCGTTACTTGTCAAAGCAGCCGCAGCCAGCAAAGAAACAGAGAGTTAGCCTTGGAGCTTTTATCAGCTAAATTAACTCAGGCGGCTGAAGAAAGGCACCAAGAAAAAACAAGAAAAATAAAAAAGGCCCAGATCGGTTCCGGCGAGCGAGCCGAAAAGATCCGAACCTATCACTTTCCCCAAAATAGGATTACCGATCACCGGGTCAAGAAGAGCTGGCACAACCTAGAAGACGTGATGCAGGGCGAATGGGATAAGATATTCAAGTATCTTAACCGTCCGCAGTAAGATCACTTCGGTGGTTCAATGTCTTTCTCTTCAATTAAAACTTCTTTTAAGTCGTCCAAACTCTCCAGAATCGCGCCGGCTCCCCGAACCATGGCGGTCAGCGGGTCTTCGATGATCTTGGCCGGCATTTTAACTTCCTTCATAATTAGCTGATCGAGCCCTCTTAAAAAGGCGCCACCACCTGACAGACAAATTCCGTCACTCATAATGTCGGCTAAGAGCTCCGGCGGGGTTGCTTCAATCGTATCTTTGACCGCGACAATAATTTCGTTGACCGACTTCTTGATCGCCTGGTGGACGTCCTTAGAAGTAATAATCACCTCCTCGGGCAGGCCATTGATAACGTTGCGACCGCGAATCGGCATTTCTTCATTCTGGGTTGGAGGAATAGCTGACCCGATTCTAATCTTAGCCCGTTCCGCCGTCTGTTCGCCAATCATTAATTTATACTCCTCCAGAACGTAATCGATAATATCTTGGTTTAGTTTGTCGCCGGCCGTTTTCAAGCTGATTTTAGAAACAATGCCACCCAGCGAGATAACGGCCACTTCAGCCGTTCCCCCGCCAATATCAACGATTAAATTACCGGTCGCTTCCTGAATTGGCATCTTCGCGCCGATAGCCGAAGCCACCGGCTCGTCAACCAAGAAGACTTGATAAGCCCCGGCACTCCGAGCCGCATCACGAACGGCCTTCTCTTCAACCTCGGTAATTCCGGAAGGAATGCCAATAATAACTCGGGGCCAGAAATGAGGGAACCGGTTCCGACCGCGAGCCTTTTGAATGAAGTAGCGGAGCATCTGCTCAGTGATCTCAAAATCAGACACAACTCCCTTAACCAGAGGCCGGGAAGCAATAATATAGGAAGGCGTCCGGCCAACCATCTTCTTGGCTTCTTGGCCAATAGTCAAAATCTGGCCGGTTTTTTGATTTAAAGCTACCACCGAAGGCTCGTTAATGACAATCCCCTTACCACGCACATAAACTAAAGAATTAGCCGTACCCAGGTCAATAGCGATATCTTGATAAAAGTAACGAAGGAATTTGTTCATATTCTTTCTCATTATAACACTTCTTTTAAATCCGTCTTGCGTTAACTAAAGAGATAAGCAATGTCTTTAATACTAACAAAGATCAGAAGCCCGATCAGCAAAAGAAAAAAGATATTATTAATCCGATTTTCAATGACCGGGCTTGGAGCTCGACCCCTAACCTTTTCGATAGCCAAAAACAGAAGTCGGCCGCCATCCAGGGCTGGCAAGGGTAAAATATTAAAAATAGTCAAGTAGATCGCAATGGTCGCCACTAAAATCATTAAATGATCCCAGCCGACTGCCGCTTGCTCGCCAGCAATCTGAATAATGCCAATCGGGCCGACTAAGCGCGCTCCCGGAACGTCTTCGCCTTGCATCATCCGACCAATAACGTCAGCTGTTAAGACCGGAATAGCGATAGTCTGCGAAGCGGTCGCCTTCAGCCCCGCCCAGGGGGCCTGATACCAGGCATAGTGCTGCCGAACAACCGTCCCAATCATAATGCCTAACAAGCCTCCTTCTTCGTTCGGATTAAGCTGAAAAGTGACATTAAAGACCTCGCCCCCTCTTTCAATCATCAAGGTAACCTCTTGTTCCAGATGATCGTCTAAGAAAGAAATCAAATGATTAGCTTGGCTGAAGGCTACCTCTTGCTCCCCTATTCTGCCCCCGAGGACAATGTCGCCCATTTTTAATCCCAGCTCCTCGGCCGGAGAATCAGGATTGACCCCGAGGATATTAACTTGGCCGGCCTCGCCGCTCATGGCCGTAAACGGTAATCCCCAGATGCCGGCAACGAAAGAAAAAATAACAAAAGCCGCTAGCCAAGTGGCGATCACGCCTCCGATTAAAATCCAAGCCCGCTGATAGATCGGTAATGATTCATTTCTTTCTGCCTCGTCACCCTCCAGAGCCGGTATTTTAACAAAAGCTCCTAACGGCAGCCAATTCAGCGAATAAAGAGTGGTGCCAATCTTAACTCCAAAAATACGAGGCGGTAGTCCAAGGCCAAACTCTTCTACCGGGACTCCGAACTTCTTGGCCATTAAAAAGTGACCCATTTCATGAATGGCCATTAAAACTACTAGGCTGGCAATCGCAATTAAGATATAGAGCAACATAATTAACCTTTAATCTCCTCCTGCTTGTTTTTCTTCATCTCTTCTACCTTCTCGGTATATTCACTAATCAGATCCTGCAGCTCGTCTTTAAGCTTAAATTTGTCATCTTCGCTAATTTGATTATCATCAAAGGCTTTTCTAATCTCATCCCAGCCCTCGTGCCACCAGTGCCGAATAGTATTTTTAGCCTGGTTCGCTTTGTCGTTCACCAAAATAGCTAAATTTTCTCGCCGTTCTCGAGAGAGGTCAGGCATCGTGACCCTAATAATTTTTTCTTCAACCTTAAGATTAAGATCCATCTCGGACTGATGAATCGCCTGCTCAATCGGCTGGAGATATTCTTCACTCCAGGGTTGGATAATCAGCTGGTTGCTGCCACTAGCGCTAATTGAAGCCAATTGCTTCAAGGTCATATTCTGACCGCTAAAGCTAACCTTCAGATCTTCAATTAAAGAAGGCGTAATCCGAGAAGCATGAAGTTTGTTTAACTCCTGCTGGAGAAAATCCATAACCTTCTCCAGCTCGGCTTTTATGTTTTCAATTGTTTTGAGTTTAGGCATAATAACTAAATTAAAATGTATTCTAAAGCCAGGCGGCGATTAAGACTGACTCGGCGAAAAATAGATTCAACCTCTTCAATTTTATCAATCGCCGTAACTATTTCCGACAAATTATACTCATCAGACCATCCAGAATCAAATCTTAAGCCCAGACTCTTCATTAACAGCATTGCCCGCCAATAGATCACCCAGTTATTCAGCAAGTCTGAGAGCGCCGTTCTTTCTTGGGCCGCCTTCTCGGCAAATTTAAACTTCTGATACATTGGTTGAGACTGCAGCTCCTTCAGCTGGCGCCACTCATCTAGGCGTCGCTCAACTTCTTTCGGATCGTCTTTCAGCCGGCTCATTAAACCGAACCTACCCTGCCCCAATAAGGCAATTATTCCGGCTCTCTCTTGATTGACCCCTTGTTTCACTAGCCAGTTAATCGATTGCTTATGGCTCAGCGGTGTAAAGTAAAGAACCTGACAGCGCGATCGGACAGTATCTCTAATTGGCTCAAGATAATCAGCCAAAAGAATAAAAATAGTTCTGTTCTTGGGCTCCTCCAAAACCTTTAATAAAAGATCTTGAGACTGTAGATTCATCAGCTGAGCTTGGTGAATAACCACTACCTGGTAGCCCTCTTTCCCTAGCCGCAGATCAGTCCGGTGCCTCATCTCTTCAATCTGCTTGACCTTAATCACTCCCCGCCCCTGCTGGCCAGGCAGAGCTTCTGAGCGTTCAGGATATATCCGCCACAGCTGAAAATCCCAAGAATTATTAACCTGCTGTCGAATTTGTTCAATCAGCCAATCAGCGACTATTTCCTTACCGACCTCCGGTTCGCCCGCAAAAAGATAGGCGTGGGACAGCCGATCCAAGGCCATCGCCTGCTTAAGAAATTCTGTCTGTTTTTGATGAACAGCGGCCGGTTTCATTTTCGACCGACAATGCTCTTTTTATAGAGTTCCAGATGATCCAGAACTATGCCTAGCCCGCGAATTACTGAAAGCAGAGGATCTTCAGCCACAAAAGTAGGCACCTTGACGCTTTCCGCAATAAAGCGATCAATGTCTTTCAGCAGGGAACCGCCTCCGGCCAGAATAATTCCTTTGTTCATAATATCAGCTGAAAGCTCTGGCGGCGTTTCACGGAGGACGCTCCGGACCGAACGAGCAATCTCCTCTAATACCTCGCTGACCGCTTCCTGGGTCTCGTTTGAAGAAACTTTTATGTCGCGAGGCAGGCCGCTAGCAATATCCCGACCTCGAACATCCATTACTCGGTCTTTTTTCTTTTCTCGGACGGCGAGGCCAATTTTTTTCTTAACCTCTTCCGCCGTCTGAACGCCAATAGCTAAATTATATTTCTCCTTAATATAGGACATGATGGCTTCATCCATTTTATCGCCGCCGACCCGGGTTGAGGCACAGGTAACAATACCCCCTAGGGAAATAACGGCCACCTCAGAAGTTCCGCCGCCAATATCAACAATCATATGTCCGGAGCAAGAATCAATCGGGATGCCGGCTCCCAGGGCCGATAAAATTGGCTCTTTGGCCACATAGGCTTTTTTAGCGCCAACGCTCAAAGCCGCTTCAATAACCGCCCTTCTCTCCGCTGAAGAAATGTCAGCCGGGACTGAAATGACTAGCTCTGGCTTCATAAAATCAAAGGGGCCGCTGACCTTATTAATAAAGTAACGAATCATGGCCTGGGTGACCCGATAATCAGCGATCACCCCGTCGCGCAGAGGGCGATAGATCTTGATATTGCCGGGCGTCCGGCCAATCATTTGTTTGGCTTCCAAACCAACGGCCAAAATCCGATTATCTTCCGGATTGACCGCCACCACTGAGGGCTCGTTAACCACGACCCCTTTCCTCGGGATTAAAACCAAGGAATTGGCTGTTCCTAAATCAATAGCAATTTTACGCGAAAACATCTTTTATCTTAAACATTAATGCGCTCAATGTCAGCCCCGAGCTGCTTCAAGCGTTTTTCAAGACTAACGTAACCACGATCGATTTGGTCGACTCCTTCAATCGTGGTTACCCCTTCGGCCGCTAAACCAGCGACAACTAAAGCCGCTCCGGCCCGAATATCGCTAGCTTCAACGGTAACTCCAGTCAGCGGCGTTGGCCCAAAAACAAAGGCCCGATGGGGATCGACCATCTCGATATCGGCTCCCATCTTGCGCATCTCATCAGTATAGCGCAAACGATTTTCATAGAGAGGATCATGAATGAGACTTTTGCCTTGAGCTTGTGTCAACAAGGGGACGACCACCGGTAAAGAGTCGGTCGGAAATCCCGGATAAGGCAGAGCCTGAAGCTTCAAGCCCTGTAAATTTGTTGAATGCCTGACACGCAAGGCATCCGACTCAACGTCAAAATCGACGCCCAACTTCCTCATCTTAGTTAAGAAGAGCGTCAAATGGTCGGGCACGACGTCCTTAATCAATACCTCGCCCGGCGTAATAGCCGCGGCGGCCATCAAAGTGCTAACTTCCGTTGGATCGGGAATAACTCGATGCTTTACTCCATTCAGCTTAGAAACGCCCTTAATCTTAATATCATGCGTGCCCTCGCCTTGGATATCAGCGCCCATGTTCCTTAACATTCGACCCAAGTCTTGGACCTGAGGCTCAGCCGCCGCTCCTCGAATAATCGTCTCTCCCGGCGTCATGACCGCCGCCAACATCAAATTCTCAGTAGCCGTAACGCTGAACTCCTGCAAGACAATATGATCGCCTCTCAAGTTTTCACCTTGAAAATGATAAAAGTCGCCTTCCTGGCAGAATCGGGCCCCTAATCCCGCCAAAGCCTCTAAATGAGTGCTAATCGGCCTCAGTCCAATCCGATCACCGCCCGGCCGGATAACCCTAAAAGCTTTTAGGCGAGTTAATAAAGCGCCAATAAATAAAACTGATAATCGGGTCTTGCGAGCCCGGTCAAAGTCCATCTTCTCTGGATTTAAAGAGGTATTTTTAAGCTTTAGAGTGGTCTCGTCCAACCACTCAGTCTGCACCCCCATGCCCTCTAAAACACCGATAACATTCTTGATATCGCTGATCAAAGGAATGTTCTCAATAATACACTCTTCGTCGGTCAGCAAGGTAGCGATTAAAACCGGACCAGCAGCATTTTTGTAGCCGCAGGTAGTGATTTCGCCGGCTAGCGGGCCGCCGCCGTTAATAACAAATTTGTCAGGCATAAATTTATATTTAACTATTCAATCTTATCTTAAAATAAAGCTTTAGGCAAATAATAAAAAGTCCCAAGAAAAAGCAAACTTTATGCTTTTTCTTGGGACCCCATTAACCCTCCAGTTACCTTAGCCAAACAGCGGCCAAATTTCTCTGCCCTCCATCTCTACTATTGAGGAAAAATTTTTCTTGACACCCTACACAGATACCAGAATCATGAATGTCATAAAAGCCCCTAGAGTAGTAAGCCGTCAAAGCTCTCACCTTTAACGATAATGAAATGACTCCGTTCAAGCGGTTGAGTGCGTCTTCCCATTCGGGTCCCAGTTGTTGTAAGACTGGACTTTTGGCCGAAAAAACATAACAACAGGATCGAACATGGGGGGCGAACAGAATTTCTGTGGTTCTCGGTTTTCCGCCCATATCAACCCACTGGCTCAGTGTTTGCTCAACGATTTTTCCGTCGAGAGACATTCTTGAGCCATGAACTAATCCCATTAATCCAGCGGCCTTGTCTCTCATAAACACGATTAGACAGCCGGCTGGGAGGGCTGTTAACCTGATGTCATGTCTGGTTGTAATCAGCGCATCTCCAGAATAATTTCCGGGTCGCTTGACAACCTTGACCACAGACGTAGCGTTCGGATCAGGAACCAAATGGGCTCCGGCTTCAGGCAGGCCTAAAAACTTACTGGCCCACAAAAGGAATCTAGCTTGGTTTTCGGACGACATCATGTCTCCAGCTGCTCTCGTAGTGTAGAGAGCTGAAAAACCGTTCCGCCAAGACCAACAGCTCTCTGGTGGTGCTTTAGTTTCTTCTTCCTCAGGTACTTTCCACACTTTAATTACCTCCTTGTAATAATGTATGGTGCTAATCTCAATATAAAACAATATTGAAAATTTGTCAAGAACAAAAAAGACGGGCTTCTAAACCCGTCCATATTTTTTATCAAGAGAGCAGCTTCTTTTTAGATTCACCATTCTTAATGCTCTCCTCGTGCTTGGCCACCCTTTCCTTAAATTCGTCCCAGCTGACTTCATCTGCCCCGACCATTGAACAAACCTCTTTATAAGGACAGTAGCGGCATTGACCGTTGCTCGGCCAATCGCCCGAGCGAACCGGGACTCTATTAGCGGCAATCTTCTGCCCTAGCAGCTCTAAGTCATCCAATAAGCGATGACACAGCTCTTCATCATAATCGATCAAGAACTCCTTCAAATCCTGAGTGTCTTTATTAACATAAAGCAACACCCCCTGATTAATTTGAAAGAAGTGCAAATAAAGCTGAATCTGATAAATATACTCCAAAGAAGGCTTAGTTAAAACCCGGAAGCCCATGCTGTTAATGCTCTTAATATCAACAACATAATCCTCTCCGGCCACTTGAATTAAGGCGTCAGCCCGGCCAGCGACAAGATTATTGGCCGGAATGTTGACCTCATCGCCCCGCAAAACCTTCTGGCCAGAGAGAGCTTTAATGATCAACTCGTGAATGTAGTTACCGTGGTCGAACAACCTCAATATCCGCGGCTCTAAATCGCGGCAGGGAGCTTGTTTAAACTTAAAAAAAACGCTTCGTGGACACTTGCCGGCATCAGTCACATAGAAGCGCTTTTGAGGATAACTCTCCCGATTATTATCCAAATAGAAATTATCGATGATTTCCTTAAGCATCAAGACTAATCAATGTTTAACGCTTTCGCCACTGAGCTGCCCGGCGCGCTCTCTTGAGGCCAAACTTCTTGCGTTCTCTCATCCGCGGATCGCGGGCTAAATAACCAGCCTTCTTCAAGGTCAGTCGGAGATCCTGATCTAATTCAATCAGAGCCTGAGACAAGCCGTGTCTAATCGCTTCGGCCTGCGCCGATAATCCGCCGCCTCGAACAACGACCGTAATTGGAAATTGGTCGCCCAGACTAGCCTTCTTCAGCGGGGCCATAACTTTCTCCTGATGTTCAAAAATTGGGAAATAATCAACCAATTTCTTATCGTTGATAATAATACCCTTCTTCTTGGTTCCAGGATAGATCCTCACCTGAGCCACCGAAGTCTTCCGCCGTCCGACGGCTTGAATATATTTCGGTTTAGTCGTTTTTTTACTTTTGGTTGCTTTCTCTTCGGCCATTTTAGACGAATTTTAATCTTTTAATCCGACGGCTTCGAAGGCGGTTTTTCGGTAACATGCCCAAAACAGCCAGCCTCAAAATCTCGTGCGGTTTTTTCTGATGGAGGTCTTCGGCGCTTATTGACTTCAAGTGGCCCAGATATCCGGTGTGGTGATAATAAATCTTATCGCTC
>JAKQBO010000008.1 GCA_029559515.1 bacterium | reverse complement strand
AAGGACCCTGCACGCGCAGAGTCCTCCTGGAGGTAACTGAGAAAGGGTGATTTCAAAAGAGATCATATGAGCTTTAAAGAAAGCGTCACGGAACTTTTTGAGATTACAACATCTCTCAGAACCATTTATATTCTATTAAATTTAACGAACAATGTCAAGGCTGATAAGCTTCTTCTGGTTGGCTCAAGACTTAGGCCGTGTTATACTGTGCCATAATTATTAATAATCAAAAGATATGAAAAAGGTATTTTTTTCTATTTTAACCATAATAATAATATTTAGCTTTAGTTTAACGGCTTCAACTCGTCTGATTGTTGAGGCAGATGATATTTCTGTAGAAGTGATTGCTCCGGAGAACGTTGATGTTGACCCGACCATACCGGAACTAGATCAGCCGGCGCCACCCGCTGATGATGCCTATGTTGATTCCTCAGCCGAAACGGATACCCGGAACATCGACCTGGCGGTGGCATCAGAATCGCTAGAGGATTTTGTGGCCATGGTTCTTATGATTTTAATCTTGGCTGTTCCGCCTTTATATGTCTATACCTCTGTAGTTTATATGCAGCTGGCTAAGAAGATGGGTGTGGCCCACGCCTGGCTGGCCTGGGTTCCGATTGCTAATTTATACTTAATCAGCAAGATGGCTGGAATGCATTGGTGGCCGATGTTACTGATCTTTTTAGGTATTATTCCCTTCGCTGGGGCCTTAGCCTTAATTACATTGGCGGTCTATTTGTTTTTCTGGCATTGCCACATCTTCGAACGAGTCAATCGTCCGACTTGGTGGGCTTTAACTTCAATTATGCCCGGAATAGGCATGATTGTTTTCTTGGTGTTGTTGGGCTTGGCCGCTTGGCCAAACCTATCTGGCGAAATATCCTCTAAGCCTCGATAAGGTTTGTTATTCTATTTTAAAGGGTCAGATTTCGACGGAACTTTACTGGCCCTGACCGGCGTTGAGCCAACAGACTAAGAGACGATGATGCTCCCGGATTCGGTGCTCATGATCGAGTTTTTTCCGAGAGAAGATATGAGCTTGGAAGAATTTAAAGATTCTTGAAAGCAGGACATTAGCGCAGAAAACGAAGACAATGTTCAAATTAACCAGGAGGCTGAATTGATCAATATCAATTATCCAGCCAGGTATCTTGAGTTTGTGGCTCAGCTCGAAGATCGGGAGGTCATGAGGGCGATGGCTTTAATTGAAGCGGGCGATAATTTTTGGAGTATTTTTATGGATTTGTCTCCAGCTGAATGGTCGGCTCGGCAGGCTGTTTTTCAACAGGTTGCTGAAAGCTTTGAATTAAAATAAATTATTGACACCAGCCAGGTCTTTAAAGCCTGGCTTTTTATTGACATAATTAATAGTTGTGTTATAAATAGATAGTTAGCTCTCTATAAGGAGGTGTAGAGGTGATTACTATTGAAGAGGCTGACCTGAAAGCATTGCAGATGAAAAACTTCAAAAGGAATTTAGGGTTAAGCCTGGAGCAATTAGTTTTAAAGGAGCCAATCCTTAGTCTACAATTCTTTTTTCGGTCAACGGCTTCGGAACGCAGTCAGTTGTTGAAAGCAGAAACCAGGCGCTTGATTGAGTTGGGAGACAAACTATCAGGCGTCTGTGATCGTTGTGGGAGCCTAGGAAAATACATAATTTTCCAGGGACATCTTTACGGTAATTTTATGCTCGACCACAACCTTTATTGCTGGGGTTGCGCCAACGAGATAGCCGATCGGCTCGACAAACGTTTTTTTGAGTTTGCGATAAGGTCGGCTTGGCTGTCCCCACTCCGGGCTTCTCAGCAGGTGATTATCAAAGGCATCAGAGAGCTGGCCGGGCTGAATGGGTCAGTGACTAAAGCAAGGGCTGAACTCTTTTTTCAGAAACTGGCGCGTATCCCTTGAAAGGGATGACCAACCCTCCCCATGTGATGAGGAGGGTTTTTATATTGACGCGAAAACATACGCGGAATCTTCACAGAGCCCGGAAACAAAGATAACGGTCTGGTCTGGCTCGTGCTTATCTGGCGCCGAAAAATCCAACCAAAGGCCTATCGACATTGATTAGAGTTTTATTGACGTTTATGTTGTTAGATTTTAACGACACTCGCGATTGAATATAAGATATCAACGGATTCTGTTAGCAAGCATCGCCATTCAATGAACAGGGCTGTCAGATCTGAAAAAACCGCCCCTAAAAGAGGCGGTTTGTTGTCGTGCCTTCCAAGATTGATTAGGGCTGTAAGATCTCTTCTACGTTGCCTTCAATAGAGATAATAACCTCATCAACTGTTTCAAACTGAAGCAAGGTTCTTTCAATCTGCTGGCGGATGGCCCCTACCCAGGCAGAACCAGCCACGCCTTCTTGTAAGCGCTGATTAAAGTCAACCCGGGCGACGCCGTCGGAGATGTGTAGGTCGAGCAATTCTGTGCCTTGGTTGATGGCGGTCGTGAGACCCTCGGCTTCTTCACTCGGCAACGGACCGGCCAATAACGCTGCAATAGCCGCGCGTTCAACCGATTCAGTCACTAGAATTTGTCTCCTGACCTCAACAATTGCTTCTTGGCCATCTATCACGGTTAGAAAGTAAAGGTTGACCAGAGTCACTTCGGGTTCTTCGTTTTCTTGACCATTGTCGGGGGTATTATCGTCAACGATCGGAGCCTCTCCTCCAGAAAAGAAGAGTAAAATGCCGACGATAATAATTGCGAGCACCAACAGAATAGTAAGCGATTTTTTGCTCATAATTTCTAATTGATTTAATGCATTAGGAAGTCGACCTTTGTGATTATTCACTGCATTCTAACATAAAACGACGCGAAAAAAAGAATCATTAAACAATAATGATAAATTTAAAACAAAAACAGCCTTATTTTAAATGTGCTGTAATTTAGAAGATCACCCTCAGGGCGGGATAGTGATGAGCAGACTATTAGTTCTTAGTTGACTAAGATGTCCAGCGGGCCGAGTGTGATGATGAGCCAGGGTTAGAGTGCCGCGTCGAGTTATCTAGCGGGCAAAGTCGGATAGCGTTGCTTGGGGCCGGAATACAATCAGTCAATACTTAGCGGCCGGGGTTACTTTAGCTTTAACGTTTTTGGCTTTAAAAACGGCTAAATCAATTATTCTCCGTTGGTAAAAAAATGACGCTGGCAAAAAGAAAAGCAGGCAGCGATCCGGGCAGTAGAAGTTATTGGCTGGCCTCTCTATCTTTTAGTCGGTTGGCATTTGGCCGGAGTCTGGCTGACTTTTGGTCTGTGGTTCAATGACACTCAGCAGTCGATTAATCTGGCGCTGAAGAGAGTTTTTAATCAAGAAAAGATTGCTTTTGCTTTTCCGCGCCAGGATGTCTTTCTGGTTAAGTAGCTATTCAAAATGGACGACTTTTTCTAGGGCGTTAACCCGGGCTCTCAGCTCGGGGTGTTTTTTTAATTCTGGATCCCGGTCCAGCATATCTTTAGCTGTTTGTCGGGCTTGCTCAACCATTTTGAGATCCTTGAGGTTGGCCATTACCAGATCTGGCACGCCCCACTGGTTATGTCCGGCTAGCGATCCGGGCCCTCTTATCGCCAGGTCTTTCTCAGCGAGCTCAAAGCCGTCATGGCACTTCACCATGGCCGACAAGCGCCGGGTAGTCTCAATTTCCGGCGAACTGGTAAAGAGTAGGCAGTAAGACTTGTAATTGGCTCGGCCGATTCTACCTCTCATCTGATGCAGTTGGGCCAAGCCGAACCTTTCGGCTCCTTCGATAACCATAACGGTCGCATTAGGAATATCCACTCCGACCTCGATGACCGAAGTAGTGACTAATATATTTATCTTATTATCTCGGAATTTTTTTAAAATCTGATCTTTTTCGGCTTCCTTCAACTGGCCGTGCAGCCGGCCGACCTCCAAGTCGGGGAAGATTTCTTCGGAGAGCCTTTGGTGCTCCTTAATGACCGTTTTAATCTGATCTTCCTCGGAATCCGACTGGATGCGAGGACAGACAATAAAGGCCTGGCGTCCTTTCTTAATTTCTTGACGAATTAAATGGTAAGCAGTTCGGCGCTGGCTGGGTTTAATTATTTGAGTGACCACCTCAGCGCGATTTTTTGGTTTTTCTTTAAGCAGAGAGAGATCGAGGTCGCCATAAACTGTTAAGGCTAAAGTCCGGGGAATCGGTGTCGCAGTCATCGACAACAGATGGGGTTTTTCTGGCTGATCCGGTTTCATTAATCGGGCTCGTTGGCGAACACCGAAGCGGTGCTGTTCATCAATTACCACCAGGGTTAGGTTTTTAAACTTCACCCGCTCTTGGATTAGGGAGTGGGTGCCGATCAACAGGTCAATCTTGCCCTCTTTCAAATAATCCAAAATTCTTTCAACGGAGCATTGGCGCCGGTTGAAAGATCTGGTTTCGCCAGTGAGCAGGCCGATTTTGATTGGAAAATCTTTAAAAAAGTCATTAGCTGTTTGATAGTGCTGCTTGGCCAGGACGGCCGTCGGGGCCATCAGGGCTATCTGCCCGCCATGATCAGCGGTGTTAAGGGCCGCTAGCATCATCACGGCAGTTTTTCCCGAGCCGACGTCGCCTTCTAGCAGCCGGGACATCGGCTGCGGTTTATTCATGTCCTGAAGAATCCGCCAGGCAGCGATCTTCTGGTCGGGAGTCAGTTCAAAGGGTAGCGACTGGACGAACTTCTTCACCAGCGGCAGATTAATTGGCACCGGATCAGCTTTCTGCTTTTTAGTCTGGGCCTTAGCTCGGAGAGTGCGCAGCTGAATCAAGAAAAGTTCCTCGAAGGCGAAGCGCTGACGGGCGGCTTCAGCTTTTTTTAAGCTGTCCGGGAAGTGAATCTGCTGAAAGGCTTCGGCTAAATCCATTAATTCGTTTTTGGTTATAATCTCGGCCGGCAGATAGTCTGTAATCTGATCCCGGAGCGCCGCTAACAGAGGTTTAATCACGTAGCGCAGCCATCGGGAGGTCAGCCCCTGGCTTTCGGGGTAAATTGGCACGATCCGGCCGGTGTGAGTCGGGGAGTCTTTTAGTTTTTCGATCGTCGGGCTGGCTAAATAGATCTCCTGGTTCTTCTTTGAAACCTTGCCGGCCAGAATTACTTCTTGGTTCTCTAGTTGGTTGGCCAGATAGGGCTGGTTGAACCAAACTACCTTTAGTGGCCCTTTTTGATCCCTGAGGACGGCCTCGGTAATGATCATTCTCCGGCGGAAGGTAAAGTTGTTTTTGATTTCGCTGATCTGGCCCTGCAGGCAGACCTTTTCGCCTATTTTAACCTTGTCGGTGGTGGTTAAATCAGAAAAATCCTCATAGCGATGAGGAAAGTGGCGCAACAGGTCTTCGGCGGTTTCAATGCCGATTCGAGCCAGCTTTTGACGATAGCCACTGCCGATGCCCGGCAGATCTTCTGTTTTTGATTCTAAGGTTATCTCTTTCATTGTATTTATTATAGCATTGATAAGAAAAACCCGGCTCTGGTTATCACTGAGCCGGGGAACAAATATCACTGGTCTGGGTCCTAGAGCTTTAACAATATCATCGCTAGTCCGATCGCCACCGCGCTGGAGACTAGCAAGACAATAGTGAAGGTCTGGCCAGGGCTAGCCAGCACCGCCATAAAAAGAACGATGGCCCAGAGGCTAGAAGTGAAAGCCGTTGGCCACTTATGGCGATAGCCGCCAACTACGCCCAAGACAATCGCCAGGCACAGGAAAACGAACAAGGCCGAGTTGACGTTCACCATTCGGTGAGCCAGCTGGCCCACCAAAAGAAAACTGAATGCTACTAGCAAGAACGCAACAACAATTTTAACCAGCTCTCCCTTTTTCATGATTTCACCCCCTCGTTAAAACGATAATACATAAATTATTATTTGTCAATATAGCGAATGGACCGAGATTGATTTATAATTAATGCGTCATTAATTTTTTCACAATGAACCCTCGGGGAAAATCAATAGTTATTATTTTAGTGCTCGCTGTCTTTGTGGCCGCCGCCATCTTGCTGGTCTCTTACTGGTCAAACACCGCTCCGGTAGTGCCGGACAATGGAGTGGTCCATGATCCTGACTTGATTAATGATCTGGATATTGATCCCCAGAGCGTTGATGAGGTGGTGACTAGCAACAACCGCTTTGCCTTTGATTTATATTCTCTCTATCGGAAGCATCCGGATAATATCTTCTATTCGCCTTACAGCTTGTTGGCCGCCTTAGCCATGACCTATGAAGGGGCTCGGGGCCAGACGGCCGAGGAGATGGCCCGAGTGTTTTACCTGCCCGAAGATGAGGTGCGTTGGAGCGGTCTAGCCGGTTTTTACAACGCCATCAATCAGCCCGATCGGGAGTATGTATTGGATACGGCTAATGCTCTCTGGCCGGCTCAGGATTATCACTTCCTCGATGATTACTTCGAGGTCATTGAACGTTATTATCGGGGCAAGATTGAGCCTTTAGATTACGTCACTGATCCGGAGGGCTCGCGGTTAACTATTAATAACTGGGTTGAGGAGCAAACCCGGGACAAGATCAAGAATCTTATTCCGGCCGGTTTTATTGATCCTTTAACCCGTTTGGTTTTAACCAACGCGATCTATTTTAAGGGTCAATGGCTGACCGAATTTGATCCGGATTTGACCCGGAATGAATCGTTTTATGTTAATGAGGATAAGGAGATTGAGGTGCCGATGATGAGACGGACTGATGAAGAAGCTGTCTTTGATTATGCTCGACTAGACGATGTTCAGATTTTATCTCTGCCCTATAAAGGGGAAGAGGTGGCCATGACGATTATCTTGCCGGATAGAGGCCAGCTCGAAGCGGTGGAGGCCTCTTTGAGCCTCGAACAGCTCAACTACTATCGCTCGGCGCTCAATCGCCAGCGAGTTGATGTTTATTTGCCTCGCTTCAAGATGGACACTAAATACATTATGAATGACGATCTGTCTGATTTAGGCATGCCTTCGGCTTTCAGTAGCCAGGCTGACTTTTCCGGCCTAACGGGCGCGCGCGACCTCTATATCAGCGCCGTTATTCACCAGGCCTTTGTCGAGGTTAATGAAGAGGGGACCGAGGCGGCCGCGGCTACCGGGGTAGTGATGCAAGAGCTGGCCATCATGGATTTGCCGGTCTTTCGAGCGGATCGGCCATTTATCTTCTTGATTGAGCATCTGGAGACGGGTGCAATTCTGTTTATGGGGCGGGTAGTCGATCTGAGTTAAATAAACAAGCCCGACTAATTCACTAGTCGGGCTTTTTGTTGCAACGCTCCTTAGGTTGAGATCGGATGACCCGCCCGGTCCAAAATAACAATGGCGACTTGCTGATCCCGGACCCTGATTACTTTGTAAGTTCCCGGGGGCAGTTCTTGGTCTGGACAGCAGATGGCTTGGGCCGTATAGGCTCCGGCTTTGCAGAGTCTCTTAACTTCGGCCCATTGAGCTGGCACAAAAATTACTTCGCGGGGAAAATCAGAGAGGTTGGCCTGGGCCCCGATCGCTTTTTCGAGGTCAGGGTTTTGATTGGGTCCGGTTTCCGACCAGGCCGAGAAATTGATTCCGATCTCGGCTGGACTTGATCCAATTTCTCGGATCGGTTGGCCAAACATGAAGTCGGCCCGTTCTTCGGATCCATCTAGTCGCTCCATACTATCCCTCCTTATTAGTAGAGACGCTTTTCTTTTATAATATATAAATCTCTAAGTGTCAAATAAAAAGCCTCCTCAACTTGAGGAGGCTATCTTTCAGACCTCAGGAATGGTGCGGACCATCGCTTCTCCGCTCCAGTAATAATATTGCTCCTCTTTCTCATCATCAGCCGACAGGATCCGAAAAAGCGTGTCGGCCGGTACGACCACCAAGAGGTGGTCAATGGGGAGCAGATCTTCTTCGTCTTCGACTCGTGCCCAGGTCAATACTTCTCCGGGAAATTCCTCAAACTTTCGGAATCCTCCTTCCCAGTAAGAGGTGCCAGAGGTTAATTCTCGAGCCTTGATTAGCACCAGAGCATCCGATGGGCTAATATCCTCTTCCAAGATGATCAGCTGGTCCCCGAATACTGGTTCTAGGGTCTCCGCAATCCGGTAATACGGACCGTCGTTTCGTGGATCAGTAGGCGCCAAGGGAATGATCTTAAAGCTTTCGTCGCCTCCTAGCACTATTGCCCAGTTGGGCAGTCTTTCAGACCCATGATAGCAGGTGATGGGGATTCCCTTCTTAATCTGGCCGTCTTTTGAGCAGCCAATGCGAAAAGTCTTCATCACGAAACCTCCTTTTTTAGCTGACAGGGTCAGCGTTTTATCGTACCATTGATACGATATCACTTTTTATTATTTTTGTCAAATGAAAAAGTCTTCTTTTTTTTAGGAACTCTCGGTCGAGTTGCCTGCTGCCTCCCTCGCATCAGGAATCCCTCCGAGAGGGGATTCTAGGGTTGCCTGCGGGGTCAAATGACTACCTGGCTCTTGCGATCAGTTAAGGGCCAAGGGTGTTGCTCCAGAGCGATCTTTCTGTTTTTCAATTTGATCCTGGAAGTATCTTTGGGCCGTCTCTCCGCTCCGGGTCCAGAAATCTTTCCAGTCCCTTTCGGCTGCAAAGCCGGTAATTTATGCTAACTCGTCAAGCTCAACTCCTGCCTTCAAAAAGATTTTTTAACCGGCCGCACGTTATTATTTTTTATTAAAGAAAAACCTCTCCGGACTAAACAGTCCGTGAGAGGTCCAACATTACATTACCTGAGGCGGGATCATCTGGATTTCTCCCTGAAACACCCGGTAGAAGAATTCCGAGGCATCAAAGGCAACTTTAAATAGAGCCCCATCTGGAATCAGAGCCACGAGCTGCTCTCCTGGACGATAAAGAGAGTCGCCTTCGAGAACCAAGCCCCGGGCTAATATTCTGCCGGGAAACTCATCGCCATTCAGGCCATATACTTGTCCGCCAACAGTTATAACTGCAATTATTTTGCTGGTTGTGTTGGCTTCTCGAGAAACCAGGCGGTAGCCTATTCTAGCTTGTCTCACGGCCGCGCCAGAGATAATCGCGAGGCCGATTTTTCCCCATCGCGCTCTTTCCGGCCGCCTTAATTCAACTGGCAGAAAGGCCCGGTAACCACTGTGATTATTATCATTGCCGAGGCATATCGCTGGTTTCTCTTCTCCCGGTCGAGGCGAGAAAATACCAACAATTGCGCCCGGCCCTACTTCTCCCCAGTGGGAGATCGTCACTACAGGATAACTAGCCATAAAATCCCCTCCTTTTAGGTTAGTGGAAAGAACTAACTATTCCTATCATAAAACATAATAATATTTTTGTCAAAGAAGATAGAAATTAAAAAAGCGTCCTCGGCAGGATTCGAACCTGCGGCCTCCGCCTCCGCAGGGCGGCGCTCTATCCACTGAGCTACGAGGACTACGGCTTCAGATTACTATAATTTGCCTGAAAAGGCAATAAAAATGGAAGCCGGGTTCAGATTTTATTAATCGAGGAGATGATTTCTTTAGTTAACTCGGTGGCGCTACCCCAGCGATTTTTCTAAAGCTGCTTAATTAAGCTGATCAGGGGAGGGTAATGGTTGGATGGTAAAAGTTAATACTGAATTCTTGAATAAATTCATTCTGATTAAAAAAAGGTCCCGAAGGTTTTTCTCGGGACCACGTTTTGTTATTTTTTTGATGGCTTATTGGGGTTCTCTGGGTCTGGCTTTGTTCTGATTCTTTTCGTTGAAGAAAAGAATATGAAAACAGCAACCCAGAGGACAATCAGCGCCTCTAAGCCACTCGGCTCTCCAGTGGCCACCAGAAAAAGAGCAATTGCGCCGCCGGTGGCTAAAATGGCTCTCATTTTCTGATCGGCCAGGGCAAAAAAGATCATTGCCCCTACCATCATGCCGATCGAAAAAACAGCAATGAAGTAGCTCTGTCCTTCGCTTAGCAGTGGGCCGAAGAAGACCATCGCCAAGAGAAGTAACGTGTAGGCCAAATACATAAGCAGCACCTCCTTGTTGCGAATATACCATTTAATGGTTTTTTTGTCAAGATTATGGACTGGTTGACATGATATGATACACCTGCCTAATGCAAAAAATATGAAGGGGAAAGCACTGGGGGTGCCGTATGACTATCGACGGCGATGTCTGCCCGAAGCCGGTCGCCTGGCCAGAGACCGCCCGACTGGTGGAATTAAGAAAAGAATATCCGGCCGGGTCGAAGTACAAGATAGCCTCAATTCTGAACAAAGAAGGCTTCTTGATCTCGGCCAGCACCGTCGGCCGAGTGTTGAAACGCCAAGGTTTAATTAATGGACGAATTTCTCAAAAGCGCCGGAGGTCGACCCGGCGTTCCAAGGCTCGCTTTCCCCATAAATGCCGAGGGTCAGTTGATTCAGATGGATGTTAAGCACATTATGCTTGTTGAAGTCCGTCGATTCTACCAGTTCACAGCCATCGATGTTCTCTCCAAGAGAAGGGTTTTAAGAGTCTATCCTTCCGAGTCATTTCGGAACGGAGCTCAGTTTCTTCAAGAATGTCTTGAAGTCTATCCCTGCCCGATCCAGGCCATTCACACTGATAATGGCTCGACCTTCCTGAAAGAGTTTGATCGGCTCTGCCAGGAGCGGAAGCTGCCTCACTACTTTATTCAGCCTCGTCGGCCTCAGCAGAATAGCTATGTCGAGATTTCACACCAAGCTGATGAACGAGAGTTCTACCAGCAGGGTAATGTCTGCTCGCTGTTACCGGTGATGCAAGAAAGAATCAGGGACTGGGAACAGACCTGGAACAGCTTCCGGCCACATCAGGCCTTGGGCCAGATGACGCCGGATGAGTATTCGAATCGACTAAAAATTAAGGGTCTGCCGACTCGAGATGCCATTGTTTTACAAACCTAATGAGTGGATCACATGTATCTGAACCTAGACATAAGTCTGAACAAAAAGCACCTATTTTTAAAATTAGGTTGTCGAGAATAGAAAATATAAAAATGTCCTCCAAAAAGCTATCCGAAGATAACTAATTAAAGGACATTGTCATTATAGCCGACCCTGTTTTTTGTCAGGCCCCGGGCCTCCAACGATAATGCGGACCCAGCTATACTGAAGTAAATAGAGGCCAGTAAAAACTTTTTCTATTTGCATACTTCCGCTAGTAGAAAGAAATTATTTTAAAGTTCAATAGAGTTTTTAACGGTTTGATATGTGACCAAGAGGACTACCATCTCTCTATCTCTTTTTTCAGTATCTCCTTGATATTACTTCCTAAATCATCGGCAAAATGGCTATTGGCCACAAAGTTCTTTAGATCCAAAGATACACTGCTCCCGTCTAGTCTCTCTATCCTCTTTAAGAGTTCTGTTTTTAGATCTTCTTTATTGTCTATCTTTCCAATGCAACGAAAATTAGGCTCCACTTTTTTCTGGAGAAACCACATTAGGTCAAAAAAGTCTCTCCCTTTTACTTTGGTCAGAGCCTCTCCTTTTTTACTGGTCTTTTCCCACTTCCGATAAAGAACCGCCCTTATTTTAGTAGACATTAGTGTCGGAAGATCAAAAGTTTTCACAATTATGGAGTGGTTGAACTTGAATATAGGCTTAAATTCTTTCTCAAATTCATCACAGAAATCAAATTCGGAGAATATCTCTACTTTTACAAAAAGATAATCAGATTCCGCCTTATCTTTAGCCAGACCCAGCTCTTTCAAGAGAGGAAACTTAAAGTAAATACGAAACTTCTGCACTTTGGTTGATGGAAAGAGACCCGCCTCTTTTTCCAGAAAAAGCCTGACATCTTTCGCCAGATGATTTATATCCACCTCTTTTTTTACATCAACAAAGTCCAAATCCTCTGAAAGCCTAGGGAGATCATAACAGTGCGCCAAGCAGGTTCCACCGTAAAAAAACAATTCTTTGTACTTTTCCGAAGAGTAAATATAGTGCAAAATTAAAATTTGCAAATATTCTTTCAGAAGGTTACGGATATAAAAATCCGGCTTATCCCTGTTTTCTTCTATTATTTTTTCTAATATTGCTTTAGCTCGCATAAAACTCGGCTATTTTTTTCATCTTTTTACTAGCCTCTATTTCTACGTATTTTTTAAACTCTTGAAAAGCGTCTTCACCGATCTGGTCTTTGTTTATCCTCAGAGAACTCAAGAAGCTTTCGTCAGAAATAATATTCTTTCTAAGGTAAAGGAAATCAAACAATGCTTTTCCGGTCGTAGCTTTGTAGATTAAAAAACTACCTTTTTCTTCTGTTTTAAATCCACTAAATAGATCTTCTTTTATATTATGGTAGTGAAAGCTTCCCAGCTCATTTTTAATAGTGCTGGTTTTTTTCGTACTTATCATTGAAAAACCAAAAGAGCTTTCGCTTAAAATATTGTCTTCATTCAAAACGTATTCTAGGCTTAAATAAGAAGGAGCATATAAAACACCGCACAAAAACTCCATGTACTCGTTCCAAGTGTTTCTACTTTTTACCTGGTTCAAGTATTCGCCGGAAACATATATTCCCCTTTTCAGAGAAACAATCTCTCCTCTCTCCCTTAATCGGGAAAGTATTATTTTCAAATAATATTCTTTTACATCCAAGCAAGACAAGCTCTCTACCGTAAAGTAGGGCATCGCCTTAACCAGGTCTTTCACCTCTCTTGCTTTAGAAGTATTTATCTGCTTTTTCACTGTAAGTGTTTCCTTTAATATACAATTATTGTATATCAAGGGAAATAAAGGTCAAGAGCGAAGAATGCTCTGTTGAACCGCCGTGCACAATGCAATCGATCCTAGATTAATTTTAAAATTAATATTCGCCAACTTGACGCCTTGAAGCAACCTAGGCTCAACAAATTCTAAAGTGGTTTAATATGAAATTCTCTTATAAAAAAGAAAAAGACGTGGATGGTTCTTGATCTTCAAGAATCATCTGCAGACCCATTATGTATCTCGTGTTAAGACCGAGAGAAGAAGACACCTAGCCACTTCTTCCCACCCCTCTTGGTTTTTCGTTGCTTGACTTTTAGATGCTCCACATCTTGCCTTTGTTTCGCATAGCGCTGGGTAACGTGCTGCATGATGACCGGAGCCTTCTCAGTAGGATACTCTCGAGGAGTGCGTTCTCTTTTTTATATTATACAGAGTAATTTTGGGAAGCAAACTCGTATTGCTCAATGAATATTTTCTTGAAAGATGTAATTGAATTTAGTTCGTAAAACACGAGTGTTGCTTCTTTATAATTTTTTTCATTTACGCTACGGTAAGAAAGAGGCGCGCAATTATCGGCCATAAGCAAAGCATCGGCCATAATTCTGCCGGTGCGCTTATTTCCATCTTCAAATAGCTGGATATAACTAATTCCCAGAAGTGTCATCATTGCCTTTGCATAGGGAGTTTTAAGGCGTTTTATTGTTTTTGCAAGATCATTTAAGGCTTGTTCTATTTGGTAAATGTTATCCAGCGGACGGTATCGCGACCCAGAAACACCTACGGGACTTTTTCTCAACCCCAATCCGACACTAAGATTCTTTACCAGTAACTTGTGCGTTTCTTCTAAGTTTCTTCTTGTAATTTCTTTGAAGAGGTTTTTATTTTCGTATACTAACTAGAAAGCTTCTTTGTGGTTTAATATCATTTGTGTCTCTTCTTTTGTTTTTCCGACCGCTTCTTTATTCTCTAAAATAAGTTTTTCCGTATCAAGAAGGGTGTATGTATTTCCTTCTATTCTTGAAGATTTCCATGAAAGCTCAATCGTGAAGCGCTCCAATTCCTTTTTTCTACTGGGACGAGCCACTCTCCACCGTTGGCTGAAGAGGCACCGTGAACAGGGTCTGATTGGCCTGAATGATCGCTCTCGGCGACCACACCAAGTTCGCCGACC
>JAKQBO010000025.1 GCA_029559515.1 bacterium | reverse complement strand
GGGGATTTTAGCTTCTTCTCAAAAAAGTGTTAAGATAACGTAGCCCCGAGGAGAATCGAACTCCCGTTATCAGGTTGAAAACCTGGTGTCCTAACCACTAGACGACGGGGCCGCATATCCATAACATTCTACAAAGATACTTTTAAAAATCAAGGAAAAATGAAGATATTAGCTATTGAAACTTCTTGCGATGAAACCGGAGTTGCCATCTTAGAGTCTCCCCGCGCAGAATTCGGTCAACCGGTTGAAATTCTCAGCAACTTAGTCGCCTCTCAGATATCAGTTCACCGCCGCTGGGGCGGCGTAGTGCCGAATTTAGCCCGCCGGGAACATCAGCGCAATCTCATTCCCCTGTTGTCTCAGTCTCTTCGTGAAACAAAAACAATCAAGTCCCAGTGGCGCTGGGCTTTAAGTTCCCGAGAGAAAAAGATAATATCTGAATCTTTAAATCGCGAACCGCGATTATCGAAAAAACTAACTCGGTTTTTAAAACAGGGGACTCGCCCTGAAATTGACCTGTTGGCGGTAACCATTGGCCCGGGGTTGGAACCGGCTCTCTGGACCGGGGCCAATTTAACGCTGGCTCTCTCTCAGATATGGCAAATCCCTTTTGTTCCAGTCAACCACGTCGAGGCCCATATCGTGGCTAACTGGCTTGATGATAGCCGACCCCAAGAGTGGCCGATAATTGCTTTAGTCGTCTCCGGAGGACACACTGAATTAATACTGATGGAAAACAGTAGTTCTTATAAAATCATCGGTCGGACCAGAGATGACGCAGCGGGCGAATGCTTTGATAAAACCGCTCGGGTGCTAGATCTCGGCTACCCGGGCGGACCAATTATCTCAAAGCTGGCCGAAGAGTGGCGAATCGCTGATCAAGAAAAAGCCCCGGCTGAAATTAAAGAAATCTCTCTGCCGCGACCCATGATCGGCAGCCGAGACTATGACTTTAGCTTCTCCGGCCTAAAAACAGCCGTGCTTTACCGCCATCAAAGTTATCCCGAGAGAATTAAACGTTCGCCCTATTACAAAATAAAGATGGCCGCTGAAATTGAAGACGCGATCAATGATGTCTTAATCAATAAAACCATTGAGGCCGCCAAGCAGCACCAAGCAAAAACTATCCTTATCGGCGGAGGCGTAGCCGCCAACCAGTCCCTCCGCCATCGTCTGACTGAACAAGCTCGAGAAAGCGGCTTTAATCTTTTTAGGCCACCCATTAAATTTTGCACCGACAATGCCGCTATGATCGGCTTAACCGGATTAAAGCACTCAAAAAAAGCGTCTTTATCTGATACAATTAAAGTTAATGCTAATCTTAACCTCTGACAATGGACAAGCGTTTTGATTTCAAAGAAGCTGAGCCAAGAATATATAAAAAATGGGAACAGAGCGAATACTTTAACCCCGATAAGCTACCCGGCTCTCGGCCGAATAGTTTTACAGTCGCCATGCCTCCCCCTAACATCACCGGATCGCTACATGTGGGACACGCCCTAAATGCCAGCGTCCAGGATGTCTTAATCCGACAAAAACGCATGCAGGGATATCGGACTCTTTGGTTGCCGGGTTTTGATCACGCCGGTATCGCCACCCAGAACGTAATCGAGAAAAAACTATTAAAAGAGAAAAAAACAACCCGATTCGATCTGGGCCGAGAACAATTCCTTGATGAAATTTGGAAGTGGAAGGACCAGTACCAGTCGGTTATCATCGGCCAGCTGAAAAAGATCGGGGCCTCTTGTGACTGGTCCCGCACCCGCTTCACCTTAGATGAAAATTACAGCGAAGCGGTGAGAAAATCATTCCAGCACTATCATCAGCGGGGCTGGATCTATCGCAAAAAGAGAATCATTAATTGGTGTCCGCGCTGCGGTACCGCTCTCTCTGATTTGGAACTGGAATATCAGGAAGAAAAAACCAAGCTTTGGTACATCCGCTATCCTCTGGTTGATTCTGGCGAGTCAATCGTTATTGCCACCACCCGGCCCGAAACTATATTCGGCGACTTAGCCGTAGCCGTTAATCCCAAGGATAAGCGCTATAAAAATCTAATTGGCCAGAGAGTAAGACTGCCCCTGACTGATAATTTAATTATGATTATCGCTGATTCGGCAATTGATCCTGAATTTGGAACTGGGGCTTTAAAGGTTACCCCTGCTCATGATCCAATCGATGCAGAGATTGGTGAGCGAAACCAGCTGGGCCTCAAAACCGTTATTACCGAAGAGGGCTTGCTCAACAATCAGGTTCCTGAACCCTATCAGGGCATGAATCTAGACCAAGCTAGAAAGAAAATAGTCAATGATTTAGAGAGCCAGGGCTTGCTAGTAAAAACTGAAGATTATGAACACAGTATTCCGGTTTGTGAACGCTGCCAAACCAAAGTTGAAGTTCTGCCCTCCGAGCAGTGGTTCTTAAGAATGGACCAGCTGGCCAAGATGGCGGCGGAACCAGTCCGGTCCGGCCAAATTAAGTTCTATCCGGCCCGCTGGGAGAAAGTTTATCTCAACTGGCTTGATAATATTAAAGACTGGTGCCTTTCCCGACAGATTTGGTGGGGGCACCCCATTCCCTTGGAAGGAGAAACTGATGTGCTGGATACCTGGTTCAGTTCGGCTCTCTGGCCCTTTGCCATTCTGGGCTGGCCGAAAGAGACTTCAGATTTAGACAAATTCTACCCGACCGACTTTCTTTCAACCGCTACGGAAATCATGAACCTCTGGGTGGCCCGGATGATCTTTTCCAGTTTAGAATTTACCGGGAAAATTCCTTTTTCCAAGGTCTACTTTCATCCCACTGTTCTGAATAAAGAAGGCCGGCGAATGAGTAAATCTTTAGGCACCGGCATTGATCCGCTGGAATTAATTGAAAAATACGGAGCTGACGCAACCCGCTTCGGTCTCCTATGGCAGACTGGGTCTAATCGCCAAGATATCCGCTTCAGCGAAGAAGATATTATCATGGGACAAAAGTTCGCGACTAAAATATGGAATGCCTCTCGCTTTATTATTAGCCGAGCGGAAGATAAAATCATCGACCCCTCTCTGGCTAAACATCAAGACCCCATCATGAAAAAGGCTCAGGCGCTCGTCAGCCAGGTTAACCGCTCCCTAGACCAGTATCGCTTCGATCAGGCCGCCGAGTCTGTTTACCACTTCTTCTGGCACGACTTTTGCGATCACTACCTAGAAGAATCAAAAGAGTTGATTAATGACCCGGAAACCAAAGAGGCTACTTTAGCCACCCTCTTTTCTGTGCTCTTAACCACCCTGAAGCTTTTGCATCCTTTTATGCCTTTCGTCACCGAAGAAATTTATCAGAAGCTGCCGCTCAAGGATAAAAAAGACCTTCTGATCATTGAAGACTGGCCAAGATAATTATGCCTTTTATTGTTTTGCTTGCTTTTGCCCTGTTGCCTTCCCTGGCTTGGCTTTGGTTTTTTTTAAGGCGCGACCCCAACCCCGAGCCAAGACATATGATCATCAGGGTTTTTCTACTGGGCGTCATTATGGTTGTTCCGGCGCTCGGAGCCCAATTCTTGCTGAACCGCTTCTGGCTTGGCCTGGTCGCCATGGTTTTAGTAGCTGCTCTGATCGAAGAAGTGGCCAAGTACGGAGCCGCTCGCCTGGGCGCTTTCGGCTCAACTGAATTTGACGAACCAGTCGACGCCATGATCTACATGATCACAGCCGGACTCGGCTTTGCCGCCATGGAAAATTTACTTGTCCTCATTAATCCGGCTATTTCTGGGCTGACGATGGTGGCTGGAATTAGCGGATTACGCTTTCTGACTGCCACCTTCATTCATGCCTTCGCTTCCGGCTTAGTAGGATATTTTATCAGTTTACAGGTCTTTCGAAACAAGAGAGGCTTTGCCTGGCTGGGCCTGTTATCAGCCACCCTAGTTCACGCTGTCTATAATCTGAGCGTTCTCGGCTTGGCTGTGCAAATAGACAACTATGATTATTTAGTTTATACTCTGTTGTTGATCATCCCTCTGGGCGTTGGTATTCTTGATTTTATTGCCTTCGCCCATTTAAAGAAAATAGATGAAGATGGCTAAGAAAAGAACAAACCTACAAGATAAAAAATGGCTGGAACCAGAGGGTAAGCTGGTGGTTGACGTCATCGAAAAAGATGATTTCTATATCGTCCAGTCAGCTATTGCCGGCCTTGATGCCAAGCAGTTAGAGATAACTTTTAAGAACGACATGCTCTCTATTCGCGGCTACCGGCCTCGGCCAAGCGAAGAAAATGGCCGTTATCTTCTCCAGGAATGCTACTGGGGCCCCTTCTCTCGCCAGGTATCATTAGATAATAATGTTGACCCCAGCCGGATCAAGGCTATAGTCAAAGACGGCATTTTGACGGTTAAAATTCCCCGAATTCCTAAAGAAAAAAAGAATATTAAGATTAGAGAATAAAGAAGCGCTGCAACAAAAACTCAACATTATAGCGCACACAATAAATCACGCCTAAAGCTAGATAACCCTCGTTTAATAAAATACGAGGGTTATTCGTAGTACCAAATGCAACGATAATTATATTGGTGGGATGATGGATCGATCCAGTCGGAGATTGACCTGGGAGAGCCGCCATCGAGTTCAACCAATATGTACTGATTTGGATTGATTGCGTTACGATGAGAAAAATAAAGCGTACCATTTTCGCCAGAACAGCAGCCCTGGTCCCAAACCCTACAACCATCATTACAGAAAACAATATCGCCTACCGTTTCATAGCCACTTATTGTCATAACAGCCCAGCTTCTATCAGTTTCCTCAACTGGAGGAATAAGCCTTTTACAGAAGTCGGTGGCACCGTTAAATGTCCCTCTAAGAGTTTGGGTAATAATAATCCCCACCTCCGGAATGTCTTTAGTTAAAAAGTCTTTTTGAAATTCAGCCCCCACGCTATAATACCTCTCTTCTCTTTCTATAATAATTTCGCAGTCGCCTGTTTGATCGTGACACTCGCCACCTATCCACTTAGCAAAGGAGCTACCTGCGCTTGGCTTGGCTTTGATGTTAACCCTCGTGCCATGCTCAAAGAATTCTATCCAGGAACCGTCATCACTATCGTGGACAAAATCATCGCCATCCACCTGAACAACAATTTTACCTTCGCCGTCGCCATGAAACGTCCCGGTTATCCCATGCAAAAAGACCGCTTTAACTGCTTTTGAGTTATCCATTGTTACTTCGCAGGCAATATCATCGGGACCGCTAACACGATCACAACCTTCCCAGCTAATAAAAAGAGATGGTTCTCCTTCAAATCCGTCAAATTGCCTGGCGAATAATGTAACCTGGCTGTTAGGAATATAATATTTTGAAAACTCACTTTGTATATAGTCTTCACCGTCTATTTCCACTTTACCAATTCCCTGAATTGCTACCGTTAATTCGTACACGAAATCAACCTTGCCGCTTTTGTCGTCATCCATCTCGATGATGCAAATAGACTTCCCCGTATCGTCGGCCGTCTCTTTACAGAAATTATCCGGCCAGCCGCTAAAAATAAACTTGGTTTGATCCCACTCTGCTGTCAGCATCAGGCTGTCCCATTCAAAAAACTTTTCCGAAAATATATCTCCGCCTGACTGACCGCAGTTCATCTTTCGAATAAGCCTAGCATCTTTTCTAATCTCTATTAAGCCTTGACCCTCGCACTCTAATTGAAAATCATAAGAGTGCTTGTTCTGTAAGTAGTGAACAGTTACTTCTTCTGATTGTCCTAGTGCTACTTGGATATGACATTCTTGCTGGTCAGCTGTCTGGCAGCCCTCCCAGCGTTCAAAGACAGCTGTACCGAATTGATCTGGAGCCTCAAGAATCAAGTTAATTTCCTGGCCATCAGACACTAGAGTGCCGTCGGTGGTGACTTTATCTGGACCGCCATTAATAATGATTTCAACTCCCTGTTGAGATTGATTATCCACAAGACTTTTGATTGTCAGGGTGCTCTTTTCCTCTGCAAATTCAGCTTGCAGAATATATACTCTCTGTTGTTCCAAATCAAGTTCGCAAGAGCTTTGTGGGGGGCACCCTGGAGCGCCGACTAGAGAGCCGCTCCATCCGGCAAAAACATATCCCGGGTCAGCAATAGCTTCTAAAATAACCTTTTTGACAGAGGTATCAGAGCTATAAAGGAAGGCATAGTTAACTGAATTTCCTTCATAGGGCCACTCTGTTCCCGGATTCTCAGGTTGACCGTTTTTCTCAACTGCATTTGGTTGAGGAGAAATTACAATCTTGCCCCGTCCGCTTCCCTCAACATTTAAGTCTACTAAAAAGTCTTCTGCTAGGTCCGGACGATCGAATCTCGCCGTTATCGCCTTATCGCTGTCCATCTTAAAAGAACATTGATTCCCAGGCCCCGAACAGCCTCCACCCCACCCGTTAAAGTAGCTTTCTTGGTCAGCCTGAGCTGTTAAAGTTACATTTTTCCCGCACTCAATATCTTCTTGGAAGGATTGATCATGGGTGTTTCCGGTGACATTAACATTAACCTGGCCCGATCCGTCTCCTTCAAAAGATCCGTCAAGAGTAAACTCAAGAGTTGGGCATTTGACCGATACATCATGATCGGCCATTATATTGCTAATCTCACAACTGTCGCTAGTGCCTGAACAAGACCCGCCCCAACCGAGAAACGGCGAGCAGGAATCTGTTTGAACCATCAAGGAAACACTTTGGCCACTTTCGTACCCCAGGGTTCGCTCTCCTGGCCCAGAGACAGTTCCTCCCGGAGTCGCTTGAACTTGGCAAGGGCCTTCAATGTCAATATTCAAGGCATAATCGCCGGTCATTACGAGATCAGTCTG
>JAKQBO010000001.1 GCA_029559515.1 bacterium | reverse complement strand
AAATGTCCAGCACGATGTGGGTGCGAAAATCGACCTGTCCAAAGAAACCGGCCCATAAGTTTTTAAGTAAAATAAACGATCCGAAAATAGTGACAGAACGTCTGAAAAAAGATATAATAAAGCTCGTAATCAATGAAGTGGTGATCGAAGGCGAGAGCGTCAAGATTTTTGCCACCATCCCTCGGCCGAATAAAATTCACGAACGGGAAATGGACAAAACTGACATTCCTAGTACTTTTAATGCTGGAGCCACCTTAGGCCGGTGAACGAAACGAATATGGCTAGAATTTGGAATAAACACCAACAATCAAATACCCCTCTTAAAAAAAAGGTCTTCGTGGCTTTGTCGGGCGGCTTAGATAGCGCTGTCAGTGCTGCTTTATTGCAGCAAGCCGGCTACGAGGTGGCCGGTTGTTTTATGAAACTCTGGGTGGATGAGGCTCAGCCGGAAGACGGCGCTTCGACCGAGGCCCAAGAGCGAGCTCGAAAGATTGCTAACTATTTAGATATTCCCTTTTTTGTTTTTGATCTCCAGGCTGAATTTGATCAAGCGGTCATTCAGCCTTTTTTAAAAGCCTATCAAACTGGATTGACCCCCAATCCTTGTGTCTTTTGTAATGAACAGATCAAATTTGATTTGTTTTGGCAGAGAGCCCAGGCCGAGGGGGCGGATTTTATGGCCACCGGCCATTATGTAATATTACGGCTAAAAAATAATTTATTTGAACTTCATCGGGGCGACGATAAGAGCAAAGACCAGTCTTATTTCCTGTGGCGATTAAATCAGGCTCATCTCCAGCACTCATTGTTTCCTTTGGGGCACTATCGTAAACATCGCGTTCGCAAATTAGCTGAGCGATGGAAGCTGCCGGCTCCCAAGAGGCTTGAATCGATGGAGATCTGTTTTATTCCCGGCTCAATCGATAATTTTTTATCGGCCCGGCTGAAGCTTTCTCCGGGTCCGATTATTGATGACCAAGGTCAGGAACTGGGCCAGCACCAGGGCTTGCCACTCTATACTATTGGCCAGAGAAAGAAGATCGGTTTAACCCACGGTCCCTACTATGTCCGTAAAAAGGACATTAAAAAGAATACTCTCTTGGTCACTAAAGATAAGCGGACATTGGCTAATCGCCACCTCTTTTGTACTGAAATTAACTGGATTGACGGGGTTGAGCCTAACCGGACAGTCTCTGTCAAGGCTAAAATTAGATATCACCACCGTATGTCCGCAGCTAAAGTTAGCCGGTCTTCAGACGGGCGATATCGGGTTGATTTCAGGCGGCCCCAGGTGGCGATTACTCCCGGGCAGTCGGTTGTCTTTTATCGGGGATCTAAGCTGTTGGGCGGGGGAGTAATTATTGAAGAATAAAGCGGAGCGTTTTTTATTTCTTTTTTATTTCTGTTGGTATATTAATTTTATATATTAACAGAAGTAGGTTTTTTAGATTTAATTTGGCTGATTTGTTTTAAAAAAGATTCGGAGCCTCGTGTTGCTTTTGTTTTATTCTGGAAGATTTTCCAGCTTAAGATTCTTTTTAAAATTATCTTGAAGGAGTTGATTTTTTTTATTGATTTTAAGCTGGGGAAACAATTGCATTGTTTTTATTTTTCTGCTATAAATAAAGTGTTGGAGTTAGTAGCCGAGTCAAGCTTGCTACTTATTCGGATTACTCCTGAATGTCATTAAAATTAATTTTTAAAAAATGTGTAAAGACTTTTTTAAAGGCCTGAAGGGCAACAAAACTCGCTGGGCGATTTTGTTATTGTCAATCTGGCTCATTGTTAGCTTAGTCTATATTGGCTGGCAGGTGGTTAACCGGTTTCAGGTTGACCAATTCTGGCAGGGTTACGGCGTGGCCGTCAGCGACTTGATGGATCGGGCCGAGGCCGAGGACTGCTCGCCTTTTCCGGTCTTTATGGAAGACCGCCAGGTTTACCTGATTAACATTGCCTGTTTGGACGAAGA
>JAKQBO010000012.1 GCA_029559515.1 bacterium | reverse complement strand
ACAAGGAATGGCCGAAAGCGATATTGTGATCGGCGAGAACGGGCAGGTGATCGAGCTGTCTCCCCAGGGCATGACTATCGGCCGACGCGTCGTCCCCGCCAGCGACGTCTTTGTTGACGGACTGGGAGTTGGTGATGTCGGCGAAGTCGTATTGCGAGACCGCCAAAACTTAGCTCGGGACGGAATGTTCGTGATTATTGTGACCATTGACCACCAGACCGGCAAAATACAAGACTCGCCTGACATCATCTCGCGAGGCTTTATCTATCTTCGGCAATCAAAGCAGCTCCTTAAGGAAACTCGGCAAAAAGTGACTGAGATTGTTAAAAAGTCCACCCGAGGTGGAAAGAAAGTTGACGTTACCTATATTAAGGATAACATTAGAAATGACATCAGTGCCTTCCTCTTTGAAAAGACAGAGCGGCGGCCGATGGTGCTGCCTGTAGTGATTAAGGTTTGATTATGACTATCTTTTCAGGTATCCGGCCGACCGGGTCAATCCATATCGGCAACTACCTTGGAGCCATCAAAAACTGGCTGGATTTGCAGGACAATCATGACTGTTTTTTCTGCATTGTTGATTTGCACGCAATCACCACTCCTTTTCAACCGAATCGGCTGCAAGAAGATGTTGTTCGGCTAGCCGCTTTCTATCTTAGCCTGGGGCTTGATCCCGGGAAATCGACTCTGTTTATTCAATCCCAAGTCAAAGAACACGCCGAACTAGCCTGGTTGCTCGGCACGATTGCCCCGTTTGGAGAACTGGCCCGAATGACTCAGTACAAGGAAAAATCTCGTCAGCTGAAACCGGATCAGATTAACGGCGGATTATTCTATTACCCCGTTTTGATGGCGGCCGATATCCTGCTTTATCAAACCGAGGCGGTGCCGGTCGGTGAAGACCAGCAACAACATGTCGAACTAACCCGGTCTTTGGCTCAAAAATTCAATCGACAGTTTGGCCAAACCTTTAAAGTGCCCAAGGTTTTGATTCCTAAAGAACAGGCCCGAATTCGATCCCTGCGCGACCCCGAACGTAAAATGTCTAAGACCGACGATCCCCGGGGAGCTGTTTCCTTTTTAGATTCAGCAGAAGAAATAAAAGCTAATGTTATGAGAGCCGTAACCGATTCCGAAAAAGGGATTAAGTATGACCCCGAAAAACGCCCCGGTCTGGCCAATCTATTAACAATTTACGCTGCCTTGGAAAACATCAGCCCGTCAGAAGCTGAACAGAAATTTGCCGATTGCAGCTATCGCGACCTTAAGGAAGAATTAAGCCAGCAGTTAATATCTTTTATTCAGCCCATCCAGGCTGAATATCAGAAATGGATGAAACAGCCCGAAAAGATCAAGGCGATCTTAGAAGAAGGTCGAGCTAAAGCTCAGCCAATTGCTCAAAAAACCGTTCTCCAGGCTAAAAACAAGATGGGGCTAATCGGTTGACGCCTCCCGCTAATTGCTATAATATTATTATCAGTATGACTAACTACCAATTAACCTTCCTGGTGTCGCTGAAGTTGGAAGCCGAGCAGGCCGTTCAGTATCAGGATCAAATTATCACCCAGTTAAAAGAACTTGGGGCCGAGATTCAAGAAACCTCCGAAATGAAAGAACAGATGCTAGCTTACCCGATCCGGGGAGAGCGAAAAGTTTGGTTAAACAATCTTGTTTTTTCTTTAGACCCTGAAAAGATATCCTCAGTTGAGGAGTTCCTCAACCATGAAAAACATATTCTCCGCCACATGATTTTTCGCCAGCCAGCTGAATCTAAAGAAAGATCTCGGCCGCGACGCAGACGGCCAGAGCCGGTGGCCGAACCAGCCGCTGAAAAGCCAGAAGAAGTCGTTGACTCCAAAGGCTTAGACCAAAAAATTAACGAAATACTTGACTGGTAATAAAATGGTTACTTTTAATTTTGACAAAAAAGAACAGACCACTGATCGTGATTTTTCGGTCATTCCTGAAGGCATCTATGATGCTAAAATTGAAGATGTTGAGGAAAGGACTTCCCGTTCAGGCAATCGCTATAAAAGGCTGACCTTCCGCCTCTTTGGTGATCGAGCCGAGAAGGAAAAAGTTGCCCGGCGGATGGTCTGGGACAATTTAGTGCTGTTAGAGCAAGTTGAATGGAAAATTCAAAATCTGCTCTACGCCTGCGAGTTGCCCTATGAAGGAACCGTCACCTTATCCGATAACTGGGAAGAACTGGTGGGCCGAGAGCTTAAACTCGAGATTGGCATTGGCGAATACCAGGGGCAGAAGCGCAATGAAGTTAAAAATTATTACACCCGCAGTACCAAAGTGATAGAGTCGGATCAGCCAGAAGAAAAACCCAAGAAGAAAGCTCCTTTAAAAAAAGGAGCTCCGGACAAAGAGACAAAGCCTGAAAACTCCGAGGAGGAAGAAATTAATATTGAAGATATTCCATTTTGAATATGAAAAAGACCGCCTGCCATCTCTGCCAGAAAGAAATTAAGCACATCGATCATACCGATGTCTCTTTTTTGAGCGGATTTCTCACCAGTCAGAACGAGATCAAAAAACAAGGGAAAACTGGCCTTTGCGCCCAACATCAAAGAAAAGTGGCCCGAGCCATCAAAAGGGCTCGAACCTTAGGCTTACTCCCTTACATTGCCGGCCACAACCAAGATTAAGTTGCCCGGGCTAAGATCTCTTTTTTAATAGCTGCCGCTATTTTTGGATTCTGGTTAAGATATTCTTCTGCCTTCTGGGCTCCCTGGCCAAGCTGTTGATCGCCATATTTATACCAGGCACCAACCAGTTTAACCACCTCATGCTTCAAGCCGAGTGAAATAAGCTCGGCGTTTTTTGAAATGCCTTGACTGTAGTAGATGTCAAATTCAGCACTGCGAAAGGGCGGTGCCACTTTGTTTTTGACTATCTTAGCCGCCACCCGGCTGCCGATTATCTCGTCGCCGCTCTTAATTGTCGCCCGGCGCTGCAGGTTAATCCGGACCGAACTATAAAATTTAAGAGCTAGTCCGCCCGGCGTCGTCTCGGGCGAGCCAAAACGAATACCTATTTTCATTCTAGTCTGATTGAGAAAGATCACGGCAGTTTTAGTGTTGGCGACGATTGAAGAGAGCTTACGACAGGCCTGACTCATTAATCGAGCCTGCAAGCCAATCTGCAGATCGCCAACATCGCCCTCAATCTCAGCCCGAGGCGTTAAGGCGGCCACTGAATCAATCACAATAATATCAACCTCGCCCGAGCGCACCAGCTTTTCGACTATTTGCAGGGCTTCTTCTCCTGATCCCGGCTGAGCAATAATCATCTCTTTGATATTAACCCCAATCCGCTCGGCATAATCCGGATCAAGGGCGTGCTCCGCATCAATAAAAGCAGCCGTCCCGCCCCTCTTCTGGGCTTCGGCAATAGTATGGAGGGCCAGAGTAGTTTTGCCGGTTGATTCCGCGCCAAAGATTTCCACTACCCGTCCTCGAGGCATACCGCCGACGCCTAAAGCCAGGTCAACCGCCAAAGAGCCGGTGGGAATAGCTGCAACATTGCTAGCCCGGGTCTCATCCAGTCTCATCACCGAGCCCTCGCCAAAGCGTCCTCTAATTTCCTCTAGAACTTTCTGCAAATGGTCCGAAGATTCTTCAGTTGATTTTTCTTTCTTTTTTTTAGGCATTTTATTAATAAATAAAATTAACTTTAATCAAAGCGCCCATAAACATCATCGCTGTCTTCCTTGGCGCTGCCTTCGTTCTGATAAGCCGAAGGCAGAATTTCCCTGGGCTTAGATCCCTGAGCTTCGCCAATCACTCCCTCTGATTCTAGCATATCTAACAAGCGAGCGGCCCGAGCATATCCGACCGAAAGGCGACGTTGCAATAGAGAGGCTGAAGCTTTGCCAGCTTCAACGACAATATTCTTAGCATCCTCAAAAAGGGGATCTTTCTCGAGATTATAAGAGCCTTCTTCCTGACCCCGCTCTAAGCTTTGCCGGAGCGAAGCTTCCAGCTCTGATTCTCTAATGCGCCCTTCATTATTCTTAACAATAAAATTGATGACCTGGCTGACTTCTTTCTCCGAAACAAAGGCCGCCTGGATTCTTTTGGGCTTGGAGCTGTCGCCGGAGACAAAAAGCATGTCGCCTCGCCCAAGCAGCTTTTCCGCACCCGCCATATCCAGAATCGTCCGAGAATCAACCTGGGAGGGCACCTGAAAGGCAATCCGACTGTTAATGTTAGCCTTGATCAGCCCGGTAATCACCTCAACCGAAGGCCGCTGGGTGGCCACAATTAGATTGATGCCCACGGCTCGAGACTTTTGAGCTAAACGGACAATGGCGACTTCAATCTCGCGACCGCGGGCGAGCATCAAATCCGCCAATTCATCTACCACGACTACAATGTGAGGCAGCGGTTCTAGAGATTTATCTTGAGCCGCTTGCTGATTGTAATCCTGAATATTACGAACTTTATGTTTAAGAATAAAGGCAAACCGCCGCTCCATCTCGCTCCCTAGCCACTCCAGAACACTAATTGCTTCTTGCGGTTTTGAAATAACCGGGCAAAGAAGATGAGGCAGGTCGCTGTAGCCAGAAAATTCAACCTGTTTCGGATCAATCATAATAAAGTTAAGCTGGTGGGGACTATTGCGGTAAAGCATGCTTAAAATTAAGTTGTTTAAAGCAACAGTTTTACCGGAACCGGTCGAACCGGCTACCAGCAGGTGAGGCATTTTCTCTAAATCAGCGTAAGCCGCCGACCCAGCAACATCCCGCCCCAAACAAAGCTTCAGCGGAGCAGCATCGTTCTTAAACTCGGGGTTGGCAATTAATTCGCGTAAGCGGACTAATACTCTTTCTTTGTTAGGTACTTCAATGCCCACCAAAGAGCGGCCGGGAATTGGTGCTTCAATTCTAATCGGATGGGCGGCTAAAGCCAAAGAGATATTACGCGACAAGCCTGTAATTTTGGAAAGATTGACCGCCTCCAGGGGCTTAAAAGCATATTGAGTTACTGTCGGTCCAACATTGATCTCGACGACTTCAACCGGTACTCCAAAGCTGGCCAGAGTTTCTTCAATTATTCTCGAGTTGGCGTTGAGATCGCCGGTATCGGGCTGGCCTTCGTCCGGAGCCAGTAATTTAACCGGGGGAATCTGATAGCCATCCGAAGATCTCCTGGGTTCAGTTTTAACTGCCGTTTCCGGCTTTTTCGGCTTCTCTTCCTTCATGGACGAAACTTCTTTCTTGGCTGGCCGGCTCCAATCCACTCGGGGCACGCTTATTTTAGGCTGGTCAGTCTCAACCGGCACAGGGAAAGAAGCAGCCTGTTTGACCCGCAATACTTTCTGCCGACTTTGATAATCTTTCCAAAAAGGATAAACAAAGGTTACTAAGCCCGCCGCCAGCATAGCGCTGAAGATAATCAGCGTTACCCAAAGCCCAAAAAGGCGATAAATTGGCCAGGCTAGAATTTGGCCGATCCATCCTCCGGCCAATGCTTGATCCCCTAAGAAGGCCGACTCTGGAGCTTGATGCAGGGCCATTAACGACCAAAGACTGGCCGAGCCAATCAAAAACAAGGCTATCTCTAGCACCGCGAGCCAGCCACTATGCAGGTCTTTTAATTTCCATAAAGAGATCCCTCCAATAGCTAAAAACAGCGGTAAAAAAAACACGGCCCGGCCTAAAATTGAAGACAACATTTGTAAAATCCAAGCGCCACCGACGCCGGCCAGTTCAAAAAAAGACAGAATAATAATAATGGCCAGCAACAAAAGCAAAACCGCCGCTACCCGCCTCTTCAATTCAGTCGACATGTGGGGCAGCTTTTTCTGGTGGGACTTCTTTTTGCCCATAAAAGCAGATACCGAATTAATCTTCTTGGCGATATCCCGTTCCAGCCGGGATAACCCGGCCTATTATAACATTCTCCTTGAGCCCTCGCAATTTATCCCTCTTGCCGCGGAGCGAGGCTTCAATCAGCACTTGAGAGGTTTGCTGAAAGGAAGCCGCCGACAAGAAACTGCTTGAATTCAGGGCAACCCGAGAGATACCCAATAATATTCTCTCCGCCTTAACCAGCTTCTTTTTCTCTCTCTTCAGGCGCTGATTAACCTCTTCCAGTTCCAGGAGATCAACGATCTTATCTTCAATCCAGGGGCCGTCTCCGGACTCAACCACCTTAACCCGCGAAAACATCTGACGGGCAATCACCTCAATGTGTTTATCGTGAATATTAACTCCGGAAGAGACGTAAACTTTTTGGATCTCTTGAACGACATAGCGCTGAGCTTCCAGCATTCCTTGATACCGCCAAATTAAATCCAGCGACAGGTTGCCGTCGGTCAACGGCTGGCCCGGCTTAACCTTGTCGCCAATTTTAACTAATGGCTTATGGTGTGGCAGCATTCGGTAGCTCTTTTCTTTGCTCTGGGTCTTTTTGCCGATGGGCGCTACTTGAATCACCCCTTGATTCCGGTCTATCTTGGTTACTTGGCCCTCGCGCAGAGCGACGGCCGCTATTCCCTTCGGCAGCCGATTCTCCAGAATTTCTTCCGCTCGGGGCAAACCCTGCGTGATATCACCGCTTTCCACTACTCCGCCGGTATGAAAAGTTCTCATCGTCAACTGAGTTCCTGGCTCGCCGATTGACTGGGCAGCCACCACTCCAACAGCTTCTCCGATCTTAACTAATTCGTTGCGGCCTAAATCCCAGCCATAACAGCGTTGACAGATGCTGCCGGTCGATTTACAAGATAGCGGACTCCGAACTCTAACTTTATTAATTTCGAGACTATCAATTTCTCGAGCCTGGCTCCAGTTGATAATGTCGCCCTTCTTAACAATTTTAGCCTTGGTCTTCGGGTCGACGACATCCTCTAAGGTGTAGCGGCCAACTAGCTTAAAGGCAAAGTCCTGGCCAAGGTCTTCGGCCTCAACTCGTCTCACTTCAAGTCCTTCCTTGTCGCCACAATCCTTTTCCCGGATCACTACTTCGTGGGCGACGTCAACTAACCGTCGAGTCAAATAACCGGCCACCGCTGTTCTCAGGGCTTTGTCGGCCGTTCCTTTCCGGGCTCCATGAGTTGAAATAAAATATTCCAAAATATTTAAACCCTCTTTAAAAGAGTTTTTCACCGGCAGGTCAATGATCCGGCCGGCCGGATTGGAAACCAGTCCTTTCATGCCTGACATCTGAACTGCTTGAGCCCAGGAACCGCGTGAACCAGACTCCACCATCAACAGAATTGGATTATTTTTATCGGTCCTGACTTTGATCATCTCCTGAATTTTATTCTTGCAATCCTGCCATTGAGCAA
This sequence comes from bacterium, assembly GCA_029559515.1. Lineage (GTDB taxonomy): Bacteria > Patescibacteriota > Minisyncoccia > Minisyncoccales > UBA1441 > UBA1441. The sequence goes on along the minus strand of JAKQBO010000012.1, from coordinate 12,456 downwards.
TATTAGCTCGCCTTTCTTCGGCGGCGGTCATCTTTCCCTGATGCCTCTTGGCGGCATTATCCTCAATTTTTCTCTCGGCTTCGCTTAAAATCTTACCCTTCTCTTGAGGCACAATAAAATCATTTATCCCCAGACTAATTCCAGCTAAAGTAGAATACTCATAACCCAAGTCCTTGATCCGATCGAGACAGGCCTGGGCCTCCTCAGGATCATAACCCTCAATAATATCGTTAATTATCCGACTTAAGGCCTTCGAATCAACCTTCTTGTTTAAATAGGGATATTTCTGGGGCAGTCCCTCATTGAAGATAATCCGACCGACTGTTGTTTTGAGCAGCTCCATCGGCTGACCGGTGCTGAGTTGCATCATTACTTTAATCGGCGTACCGATCTTAATCTGCCGTTGTTGGTAGGCTAAAAGAGCCTCGTTAACGCTACCAAAGAATTTAAGCTTCTTTTCATCCAAACCTTCTTCCATGAGAGTCAGGTAAAAGACCCCAAAGACAATATCCTGGCTGGGTGAAATAATCGGCAAGCCCGTAGCCGGCTTACGAAGATTTTGCCCCGAAAGCATAATCTCCCGAGCTTCCTTCTGAGCCTGCTTAGACAAGGGAACATGCACGGCCATCTGGTCCCCGTCAAAGTCGGCGTTAAAGGCAGCGCAAACCAAAGGATGAATTTTAATGGCGTTGCCTTCAATCAAGATCGGATAAAAACCCTGAACTCCCAAACGGTGCAAAGTCGGGGCGCGGTTTAATAGAACCACTTTACCGCGCACGACCTCTTCTAGAATGCTCCAAACTTCGGGGATGCCCTTCTCAATTAATCGAGAGGCCCCGCGAATATTATAGGCAATTTCCTGGTCTAAAAGCTTTTTAATAACAAAGGGCTTAAAGAGCTCTAAGGCCATCTTTTTCGGCAAACCGCATTCCGTTATCTGCAGTTCCGGCCCCACGGCAATAACTGAGCGGCCCGAATAATCAACTCGCTTGCCAAGTAAATTTCGGCGAAAACGTCCCATCTTCCCTTGAATATTATCAGTCAAAGACCGGAGCTTTCTCCGTCCGCCTGCTCCCGTCCGAGCACTATTATCAATCAAAGCATCAACCGCTTCTTGAAGCATTCTCTTTTCGTTGCGAATAATGATTTCCGGAGTGTCAATTTCCATCAAGTGTTTCAGCCTGTTATTACGATTAATTACTCGACGGTATAAATCATTGATATCGGAAGAAGCATACCGGCCGCCGTCTAGTTGCACCATCGGTCTTAAGCCGGGAGGCAGCACTGGCAAGACCGTCAAGAACATCCATTCCGGACGGATATTGCTTTCATGCATTTCCCGCAGTAGCCGCATCCGCTCAGAAATTTTACTAGCCAAGCTGCTACTACCGGTTGCCTGCAGTTCCTCATTCAGTCTCTTAATTTCTTTAACCAGATCCATCTCCGACATCGCCCGGCGCACTGCTTCTGATCCGGTGCGAGCCTCAAAACAAGCGCCAAACTTCATCGCCAGCAAGCGATACTCTTTTTCGGAAACAACCTTGAGCGGTTCGATTCCGGCTAGCTGTTGTTGGGCTCGACGACGGGCTTCTTTTAATTCTTCTAACTCCGCGCCTGAAGCCTCTTTGGCTTTTTCTTTAAATTCAGCCTCAATTTCTCGAGCAATTTTCTCCTTGATCTGTTCGTCAACCTTAATAATTAAATAAGCGGCAAAATAAATTACTCTCTCTAATTTACGATTAGAAATGCCCAAGACAGTGCTCATGCGGTAAGGCACCCTTCTTAGAAACCAAGTGTGGGCAACCGGGGTAGCTAACTCAATGTGGCCCATTCTCTCTCGCCGCACCGCCGACTTAGTCGCTTCAACGCCACAGCGGTCGCAAACCACGCCTTTGTAGCGAACTCCTTTGTACTTGCCGCAATAGCACTGGTAGTCTTTGGTCGGCCCAAATATCTTCTCGCAGAATAGACCGCCTTTTTCCGGCTTTCCGGCCCGATAGTTAATAGTTTCCGGTTTCGTTACCTCGCCGTGGCTCCACTTTAAAATCACCTCGGGCGAGGCGAGCGTGATCAAAACCGAAACATTGTTTTTACTTTGAGCAGGCATAATTCAAAGATTTAATCTTGACCCTGAATTTGGATATCCAGAGCCAGTGACTTTAATTCGTTAAGCAATAAAATCAAAGAAGCTGGTCGATAATAGTTTTCTATTGGTTTGCCTCTTAAAATCGCTTCATAGGCCTCCGAGCGACCCCGGATGTCGTCAGACTTGATCGTCATCATCTCTTGCAAGGTGTAGGCGGCCCCGTAGCCTTCCAGCGCCCAGACCTCCATTTCGCCAAAGCGCTGGCCGCCGAACTGAGCCTTGCCGCCTAGCGGCTGCTGGGTTATTAAAGAATAGGGCCCGATTGAGCGCATATGGATTTTATCCTGAACCATATGGTGCAGTTTCAGCATATACATCTTGCCAACCGTTATCGGGCGATCAAAGGGTTCGCCACTTCGTCCGTCATAAAGAATTGCCTGGCCGCTCTCTGGTAGCCCGGCCTCTTGCATTTCTTTTTTAATCACCTCTTCCTCAACCCCAATCATGGCCGGAGCAGTGTAGGATTGCCCTAGTTTTTCACCGGCCCAACCTAGATGTGTTTCCAGAATTTGGCCGATATTCATTCGAGAAACTACCCCCATGGGACTGAGAATAATATCAATCGGCGTTCCGTCTTCCAAAAACGGCATCTCTTCTTCCGGAAGAATTTCAGCAATAATCCCCTTGTTGCCATGGCGGCCAGAAATCTTGTCGCCAACTTCAATATTGCGAATCTGAGCCACTTCAACAGTGATTTTCTGCAGAGTGCCTGATTCCAGCCGGTCGCCTTGGTCTCGAGAGAAGATCCTTACGCCGATTACTCGCCCTTTCTTGCCATAAGGCATCGTTAAAGAAGTGTCTTTAACCTCTTTGGCCTTCTCGCCAAAGATAGCTTTAACTAAGCGCTCTTCAGGAGAAAGTTCTACCTGGCCCTTCGGTGAAATCTTCCCAACCAGAATATCCCCCGGACCAACCTCGGCGCCAATGCGAACAATGCCTCGCTCATCTAAATCTTTCAGCTTCTCTTCGCTGACGTTCGGAATGTCGGACGTCGTCAATTCCGGACCCAGCTTAGTGTTGCGAACCTCGCAAGTGAAGTCCTCAATATGAATCGAAGCAAAGGTGTTATTCCGAGCCAACCGCTCAGAAACAACAATCGCATCCTCGTAGTTCATACCCCGATACAACATAAAAGCTACCGTCGCGTTAGTCCCTAAGGCCAATCTTTTGTCGACAATTGAAGAGCCGTTCGTTAAAACATCTCCCTTTTTAACTTTCTGCCCTTTTTCAACAATCGGCTGTTGATGGTGGCAGGTAAACTGGTTGCCCCGAACAAAGTTCTGCAGGGGATAAACCTTATTATTGATCTTAATGTGCTGGCCGTCGACTTCTTTAACCTCGCCCCGTTCTTCAGCCAACAAAACCTGGCCTGATTCTCGGGCTACTTTCTCTTCCATTCCGGTGCCCACGAGCGGCGGTTCGGCCTTAATCAGAGGCACAGCCTGCCGCTGCATATTACAACCCATTAGCGCCCGATTAGCGTCATCATGGCGCAAAAAGGGAATCAAGCTGGCGGCAATACTAATGGTCTGATTCGGCGAAACATCCATAAAATCAATCTTATCTCGAGAAGCGATTACTGGGTGTCCCTGATACCGAGCCATTATCTTTTTCTTTAAAATTCGGCCTTGCTCATCTAAGGGCGTATCAGCCTGAACAATGTAGTGTTTTTCTTCCTGGTGAGCATTCAAATAAACGACTTCACTAATCACCCGCCCATTTTTAACCCGGAAATAAGGAGTCTCGATAAAACCATATTTGTTAATCTTGGCCACCACCGTCAGATGGTTAACCAATCCGACATTCGGCCCTTCGGGCGTTTCAATTGGACAAATGCGCCCATAATGAGACGGCTGAACGTCGCGCGCCTCAAAGCCAGCTCTTTGGCGCGTTAAACCGCCCGGACCAGTGGCCGAGAGCCTTCTTTTGTGCTCTATCTCGGCCAAAGGATTATCACTGTCCATAAATTGAGAAAAGGCGGAAACGCCAAAGAAGTTCTGCAAAGAAACCGTTAATAAGCGAGAATCAATTAAGCGAGCCGGGTTAACTTCTGACTCTTGCAACGTTGACATGCGGTCCTGAGCTACCCGGCGAATCCGGGCCAAGCCAATCCTCAGCTGGCTCTGTAAAAGCTCGGCTAAATCACGAACCCGCCGATTGCCTAAATGGTCGATTGAATCAGAGTGAGCCTTCGGATCATTGTTGAGCCTGATAATCTCGCGAATCGTCGCCACCACATCTTCCGGCTGCAGCACCCGATCCTCCATGGCGATAGACTTTCTGTTTTGCCTCTCTGGTAGTCGTTCCCTGATTTTCCACCGCCCGACTTCAGCTAAGTCGTAGCGAGAAAAGTTGAAGAACATATTGCGTAAAAATTCCCGAGCCGTATCAGCTGTAACCATTTCACTCGGGCGCAAGCGATGATAAATCTCAATAGCCGCCTGATCGCTGTTTTCAGTCGTATCCTCGACTAAAGTGTTTTTAATAAAAGAAACCGAGCCCTGGTCAACGTCTTTAAACAATTTCTCGATCTCACTGTTGGTTGAGTAACCCAGAGCCCTAAGAAACGTTGTCGCTAAAACTTTCTTCCGGCGGTTAATTTTAACCTGGATTAATCCGTTTCGATCCGTTTCGAACTCTAGCCAACTTCCCCGATCCGGGATTAAAACCGCCCCAAAAGCGTTGCGGCCCCCAATAGACTGTCCCTCAAAAAAGACTCCCGGAGAGCGAATAATTTGAGCCACAACAACTCTTTCGACCCCGCGAATCACAAAAGACCCCCGATTGCTCATCATCGGAAAGTCGGCCAAAAAGACCTCTTCCGTCTTGGTTTTTTTACTCTTCAAATTAACCAAGCGAAAACGAGCTTTAAGCGGAGCCGTGTAAGATTCATCTTTTTCTTTAGCCTGTAGATGACTGGGAAAATTGACCTCTCCCAAACTAAAACCAAGAAATTCTAGCTGAAAGCGTCTACCGCTGTAGTCGGGAACTGGGAAGACCTCTCGAAATAATTTATCGATCTTCTCGTCCCAGAACGCTTCCCAGCTCTTAGTTTGTAAATTTAGAAAGCTAGGCAACGAAAAAGGAAGGCGAGTTTGGGAAAACCTTTTGATAGTATTCATATCCTATAATTATTTTAAAAGAACAACCCGGCTCATTTAGATAACAAGAAAACAAGCCCGGCATATTATATTCTTCCGGACGGAAAACAAGTTCTATACTACTATATCGAATTCATCACAATCCTCTTCTAGAATAGACAATTATCAAAAATTTGTCAAGTCTTAACGATAGCGGCTGATACTCAGAGCCAGTCCCAGCCCCAGGTAGAAGGCCACGAGATAGGATCCGCCATAGCTAACCAAGGGCAGTGGCAACCCAACCACCGGGAGAAGGCCGAGGTTCATGGCTACATTCAGAAAAACGCTCGTCACCAGGAAGACAATCAGGCCAACGCAATAAATGCGACCAAAGTTACCGACGGTTCGCAGGCAGATCTTTAACAGTCGCCAGACGATTAGCCCGAAGAGGCTAAACAGTCCCAAGACCCCCATAAAACCGAATTCTTCGGCAATGGCCGCAAAAATGAAGTCAGTTTTGGCCTCAGGCAGAAAGCCATAACGCGCCTGAGAGCCCGCCAAGAATCCCTTGCCCCAAACCTGGCCGGAGCCAATAGCAATCCGAGACTGGTTAATATTCCAAGAGGCGCCAAGCGGATCATCTTGCCAACCCAAAAAATCAACTACTCTCTGCCGCTGATAGTCCTCCAAGCCAAAAGACCAAACCATCGTTCCGACTACGGCTAAAGCCAACAATAAAATCAATAAGTGGGTCGGCTTAATTCCGGCAAAAAGGATGATGCCGAACCATAACAGAAAGAAGACTATTGCTCCGCCAAAGTTAGGCTGAAAAAATATTAAGATAATCGGCCAAAAGGCGTAAAAGCCGGAGAGCAACAGGTACTGAAAGCGGTGCAGCTCAGCGTGGCGCTGAGATAAAAACTTAGCCAGTAAAATGATCAGCCCTAAGGCCATAAATGGCATCGGATCAAAGCTGATCGGACCCAGAGGGTACCAGCGATGCGCCCCTCTAATGGCGGGCATTAAAAACAGCCCCACCAGGCTAAAAAGCAGTAGAAAGTAGACAATCAAGACAAAGTAAGAGTTGCCTTTTAATTTACGATAGTCAAAAAATGAAACCGCCAACATGAGGCTGAAACCCACTCCCAAAAAAGCCAGCTGTTTGTAAAAATCACTGAAGTCCTGGTGATAAAAAGAAGTGCTGTAGATGGAAGCCAGTCCCCAAAAAGTCAAAAGAACGGCGGCCAAGATTAAAACCTTGTCACACTTTGAAAAAAGAGCCTTAATCATGACACCATCTTTTTAAAATCCTCTTCCGATAAAACCTTAACCCCCAGCTGCTGGGCTTGAGTTAATTTAGAACCCGGACGCTCGCCAGTCAGTAAAAAGTCAACTTGCTTTGAGAGGCTGTTCGCCACTCGCCCTCCGAGAGATTCGATCAGATCTTTAACTTCATTCCGAGGACGGCTTAATGTCCCGGTCAGGACAAACTTTAATCCCTTTAGCCGCCCCTCTTTTTCCGGCCGATAAGGAATAATTTTCACCCCGGCCTTGATTAATTCATTAACTAAGTTAGTGTTAGCCCCATCAGACAACCAAGCTTTTAAAGCCGACGCTGTCTCCTGGCCAAAATCAGGAAGCCGCTCAAAGTCATCCGGCTCCGCTTTCAACAAAGCCTCAAATGATTTAAAAGCCCGAGCCAACTGGCGAGCTTTTTCTATACCCACCCGAGGCAGGCTTAAAGCAATCAAAAAACGATCGAAGCTAATCTGACGCGCCGACTGGATGGATTTTATTAAATTGTCGGCTGATTTTTCACCAAGCCCCTCGAGGCCAGCTAATGATTCCGCCTTCAGCCGAAAGATGTCATCAGCTGTTTTAACCAGGCCGGCCTGAATTAGTTTTTCTAGCAGCCGCGGTCCTAGCCCTTTGATATCAAAAGCTGAACGAGAGACAAGGTGAGCCAGTAGTCTCAGCCGACGGGCCGGACAAGTTGCATTAATACAGCGCCAAACAACCTCGTCCTGAGGCCGAATCAACTGATGCTGACAAGACGGGCATCTCTTCTCAAAAACAAAATCTCGCTCGGAACCATCTCTTAATTCGGGCAGAACTTTTACAATTTTGGGAATGACATCGCCCGATCGCTCAATGATCACCGTGTCTCCGATCTTGACTCCCAGGCGCTCAATCTCCTCAAAGTTGTGAAGCGTTGTTCGAGCAATAGTTACCCCGGATAACTTCACCGGGGTCAGGTGGGCCACTGGCGTCACGGCTCCGGTTCGGCCCACCTGCAGTTTAATATCGTCGACTCGCGTTGTTGCTTGGCTGGGGGGAAATTTTAATGCCCTGACGCCGCGAGGGCTTTTCCCGGTTACGCCTAAGTTTTCAAAAACTGCCTTATCGTCAACCACTACGACCAAACCATCAATCTGGTATGATAACTTTTCTCGGGAACGTTCAAGCTCTCGCCAAAAATCAATAACCTCGTCAATTGTCTGCACCGCTCGTCCGGGATCAGCCTTGAAGCCAAGATCTCTTAAAATCTGATGCTCCTGGCTGTGCTGCTTTAAATCAATGTCTGCCATCAGGCCATAAGCCATAAACTTGAGCGGCCGACGGCTGGCCACCCGTGGATCCAGTTGACGAATGCTGCCGGCCGCCAAATTACGGGGATTAGCATAAGGCTCTTCGCCTTTTTCTAATCGTCTTCGGTTGAAGTCTTCAAAGCCGTCTTTGTCTAGGTAGACCTCCCCCCTAACTTCAATCTCCCCTTCTTGAATAAGTTGATCTAACTTTTTTGGCCACCTGACCGAAAGACCTTCCTTAAGAGACAAAGAAAGTGGAATGGATTTAATTGTCCTCAGGTTAACCGTTACGTCTTCTCCGGTATAACCATCGCCCCGAGTGGCTCCCTGGAAAAGGCGGCCTTGGCGATAGATGAGCCGGGCGGCTAACCCATCTATCTTTTGTTCGCAGAAAAAAGATTTTATCTCTTGGCCGGATATTTTTCGAAGATAATCGGCCCAGCGACGCAAGTCTTCCGGCTCGAAAATATCATCAATCGAAAGCATCGGCTGACGGTGTTCAACTTTCTCAAATTTATCCAACGGTCGACCGCCGACTCGTTGAGTTGGCGAGTCGGGAGAAATGAGATGGGGATATTGGTCTTCTAGCTGCTTTAACTCCCTTTTTAAGGCATCGAAAGCCGCATCAGAAATCTGGGGACGATCTAATACGTGATAAAGATAATTATGGTGGTTAATCGCCTCTCTGAGTTTGATGATTCGGTCCTGGGCCGTCCGTTCATCCATAATTCTCAGAAACTAACTTCAATAGCGCGACGAGTTTGCCGATACTGCCCTATGGAACGAACCGTTAGATGAGGTTCGGCCGACTGCAAGTACAGTTGATAACTCAAATCCTCGTTTTCAAACTCATCCAGGGGAAGGTCTTCTATTTTACAAGGCGGATCGCCGCCACCTAAGCATGAGGGGATATAAGCCTCTTCTCTGATCGCATAAACTAGCAGTTCGATTCCCGAGTCAGCAGCATGCAAGGCAGTCACTGATTCTCCCAGACCGGTCACCGTCATAACCTGTCTTAACACCAAAGAACTGATGCCCAGCATTATGCCGAGAATAGTGCCTAAGATCACTACCGTTAAAAATAAAGAAACGCCTTTTTCTGAATAAAACATGTTAACGGTTTAAGTTTCTCTGCGAGATGGTTGTCTGAATTTTAAAACCAAGATCAAAGTCATCCCTGGCCACCTCAAAGCTAATTGTCACTCGGGGTTGAACCCCAGGCGAATCACTAATCGTGAAAGACAAGTTGCGAACGGTATGATTGGCCGAGGTTATAGCAATTTCTCCACCAGTTCCTTCAACCCCCTCTTTAATCTGGCCATCCTGCAATAAAAACCAGCGACAATTATTCTGATAATCTAAGAATTTAATCTGATTGGAATCGGGACTAAAATAATTATCTCCCAGATCAATACAGTTGTTATCGTCAGCCCGCCGAGCCATGCGCAACATTCGACCCATGTATTCTACTGCATAAGAACTGTCATTAAACATGCTCTGCATCGCCACCATTTTCTCTTGGTGGTGCAATAATGAAACCGCTAAGTCAAAAACCAGCACCGAAACAGTGATAAACAAAGTCATGGCCGTGAGCAATTCAACTAAGCTAAAACCCTGGGAAGAATTAAATTTCATTAATACCAATTATAAAGAAACTTCTCGGCCCGAACTGGATTGCCCCCGTCGCGCGGCCAGGTCACCTCGACGGTCACTCTGATCTTATCAGCGCCCTCGTGCTTAATGTTAATTTTGCGTCGAAAATTTGTTTCCACTCCCTCGCTGTAATTATATAAACCAGCTGACGAAACACGGAGCGGGCTGTCGGAATAAACGGCTAAGGACTCGCTATTATATTGAACTTGCCAGGCACCTTCTGCTAATCCGTTTCGCCAATCAGGTTCTTCGTCGAGCCAATTTTGATCTCTAATGTTGCGGACCACTTCCACCCCTTCCTGAACTAAATATGAAGCGGTCAGGCGGTATTGATTGTTGTAGGTGTGAGCCAGAGTATTGGCCGAAGTAGAATAAACAACTGAAACTCCGCCAACTAACATGGCGACCGCCACCACTGTCTCTAATAAAGTAAAACCCGGAGATTTCATATCAATTAATTTCAATTCGACCGCCGTTGTTAATTTTAACCTCCTTAGTTTGAGAAACGTCATCTATGAGTTCCAGCGTAATCACGGCCTCTACCCCGGAAACTTGGTCATTGATGTAAACTTTCGGGTCGGGGGGGATAAAAAGCACGCTGGCTGAAGAAACCGAGCTACCAACCGTAATGCTCTGAACTTGAACACCCTCCTCAAAGTATTGAGTCTCTAAAAGCTTGTCATTGGCTTCGACATAAAGGCGATCATCGCGGCCACAGTTTTCAAAAATAAGATATTGCCCGGGACTGGTGGTGTTTAAATAAAAGCCGTAACCGCTGTAATCGGCATCGATGTCTTCGCAGACAAAGATCCGAGTAGAGATAGAGAGTTGCTGAACACGCCTGATGTCACCGGCCAACTGATGAGCCGAACGAATTAAGGAAAAAGTTTCTTCCGCGGGACGCCAGTTAACAAAAACAGCCCCCGCCAGTAAAGCCATAATCAGAACTGAAACCATTAGTTCCACCACGCTAATTCCCTTGCTCATTTGGATATTAAAAAGAGATACCAATTAATAATTTGACTGCCCCATAAGGCAGTAATTAAGGCGCCTATCACCAAAAAAGGACCAAAAGGAAGGGCGTCCTTCATCTTTTTCTTTTTTAAAATAACCAATCCTAAGCCAATTATAGCACCGATAAAAAAGCTTAAAAAGAGAGCTAAAATAACGGCTGGCCAACCGACAATCAGGCCAAGAATAAAAGCCAGCTTCACATCGCCGAAGCCCATGCCCTGGCCACGAGTCAGACAGTGAATCAGCCCTAAAAAGATCGAAGCTAAGGCTCCGGCTAATAGGCCAAGCCACAAAGGAGAATTCGGCCAGTTAAACAAATTCCCTTGCTGAATGCCTGTAAAAGTTAAAAAAGCCAAAGCGATAATTAAGCAAAACAATAAAACCTTATCGGAAATCAAGTAGTGTTGCAGATCATAGTCGGCTATCGCCAAAAGAGCCAGAAAGACGATGCTGTAAAAAATGGCCCAGCTGATGCTTGCTGTAAAGACCCAAATAATCACTAATAAAAAGCCGGCCGCCATTTCAACCAAGGGATAACGCTTACTGATTGGCCGGTGGCAGTATCGACAGCGTCCCTTTAAAAACAAGAATCCAAGAACTGGAATTAAATCTCGCCAGCTGAGAACATGCTGACAATGGGGACAGTGAGAGCGTCCTCGCCAAACACTTTCTCCGGTCTGTAAACGATAATTAAAGGCGTTAATAAAGCTGCCAAGCTGGAGCCCTAAAATAAATAAAAAGAGATAAAGCCAGAACATTGAGCCTATTATAGCACTTTAGCAAAAAAACCCGAACGAACCGCGGGTTGGTTGCAACAATTAAATATTAATCACACCTGTCGCCGGCAGCCGTACACTGCGTCGAGCTAACATAATCGGAATACATGTCACTGTCGACGCACCATAATCTGGTTCCAGAAATCAGGGCAATTTCTGCACAAAAACCAATCGCCACGTCTCCATCCATCTCCAAATGAACGGTCGGATAACTGCCCTTGACGCGATTGATCTCTTCCATAATAGGTCCAATCATTGGATCGCTGCTGCCGACAGTTTTAATCTGGCTATAGTCCCCATAAGACCCCCTGCTGGCTTCAGCAGCTGCTCTGAGTTGCTGCATAGCGTTGATGAGACGAGCATCCCGAGCTCTTTCTTGGGCGGCCGGAAAAGTAATCAAAATGCCAGCCGCTAAAATAGCTACTATCGCCACTACCGTTAACAGTTCGATTAAGGTAAATCCCTTATTCATACATCAGTAGCGTCAACAATCAAATCCCAAGTATTTATATCAAACAATACCAGCAAAATCTCTTTGGGACAATGGTGCTTATCCCTGTCAAGCAAGAAAAAACCTGGACTAACCAGGTTTTTTATGTAGGAGAATAATTATTCACACCTGTCGCCGGCAGCCGCACACTGAGCTCCCGTCACATAGTCCGAATACATATCGCTGTCAATACACCATCGACGGCCGCCAGCCTTTAATACGGCCTCAGCGCAATACCCCCCGTTGTCTGCATCTCGGAATAAGGTGTATGACGTCGCATTGGCGACAATCTCATCGATTAAAGTGTCAACTGTAGCATCGCCCCCATCCATAACTTGCGCGTAAGAACCATAAGCGCCATAACTAGCCTCAGCAGCCGTTCTCAGCTGCTGCATGGCATTGATGGTCCGGGCATCAGCCGCCCGGTCCTGAGCCATTGGGAAGGTGACCAGGGTAATAGCTGACAAGATTGCAATAATCGCAATCACCGTCAGCAATTCAATTAAAGTAAAACCTTTGTTGTCCATACTTTGTTTGTAATAAATTTAATTATTATTGAAGTATTGATTTTAGTCTAGCAGATGATTTATTTTTTTCAAACCACATCCAGGCTAAAAAATCAACGCCAATACTGATTCAGCTAAATAACAGAAAGCAATTCCTCTGGTGCTAATAACAAAAAAGACCTAATCAAGTTAGGTCTTTTCTG
>JAKQBO010000005.1 GCA_029559515.1 bacterium | reverse complement strand
TGAGAAAAAGAACATTTTTCAAAAATTAAATCTTTAGTCAGTTCGCCGTTGTTTAAAATCTTAACGGCCGGAACCTTTCCATAATAACTTTTGATCAAGGATTTTTACCTCAAAATTTTAGGTGAAACTGTCTCGCCTGATTCAAAATTTTTCTCTAAAGTCGACAAGCTAACTTCGGCCAAAATTTTGGGCTTAGCCGAACTAGTAAAACGGTCGCCTTTTAGCTTGTGGTAGCGCTTAATTAAAGGCCGAATGATCGGCTCAAAACGCGCCCCGGCCCGAGCCTTCTGCCCTTTAACTCCGCGGCCCGAATAAGTGCCGCGCTTGCCGCCACGGCCAACCCTTTTCTTATCTTTCAATCCACGATTAACTTGTAGCTGATGTAACTCCATAATTAAGATAACTTTTGAAAAGCGTCAATCGTTGCCCGGGCAATATTGAGCTTATTGCGGGAACGCGACAGAACGCGGGCCGAAACATCGCTGATACCAACCAGTTCGCACAGAAAGCGAGCGGAGCTGCCAGCGACCAGGCCACTGCCTTTGGGTTTAAACTTAAGCATAACCCGAGAAGCCCCTGATTTGCCTTCAACCGAATAAGGAATTAGTCCGTCCTGAAGAGGCACGATCATAACCGACTTCTCAGCCACTCTGGTGGCCTTTTCAATAGCCTGGCGGACGCTGTTGCCCTTGGCTAATCCCAGGCCAACTTTGCCTTTCCGGTCGCCAATGGCCACCACCGCTTGAAAACGCATCCGTCGGCCGCCGGATGTTACTCGGGTGACCCGGTTAATCTCCAAAACCCGAGACTCGTACTTTCGCTCTTCCTGAGGTCGTCGCGAGCGGCGAGCGGGTTTCTTCTCCTGACTAAATGTTCCGGCGCTCTCCGGTGTTTCTTCTTTATCTTTTTTTACTTTTTCTTCAGGCATAATTAAAAATTCAATCCACCTTTCCGGGCTGCCTCGGCCAAGGCCTTAACCCGCCCGTGATACTTATAGCCACCCCGATCAAAAACCACTTGTTCAATCTTAGCTGTTTTGGCTTTTTTCGCAATCTCCTGACCGACCTTTTCTGCCCGCTTCACTTTGCCCTGGTCCTTCATTCCCAGGTCAGAAGCCGAGGCCAATACCCGGCTTTGCTGATCATCAATCAGCTGAGCATAAATATGCTGGTGAGAACGAAAAACAAAAAGGCGCGGACGTTCGGCCGTCCCATGAACTTTGCCTCTCAGGCGCCGATGGCGCACCTTGCGTTGACTAATATTTTTTAAATTCCAAGATAACATATTATGCGCCCGCGGCTGTCTTCTTACCTTCTTTTCTCCTGACGACCTCACCGGCATAACGGATGCCCTTGCCCTTATAGGGTTCGGGCGGCCTGATCCGGCGAATCAGGTGGGCGACCTGACCCACTTGGTCTTTTTTAATACCCAGAATGATGATCTGGTTGCTCGCCGGCACCTGGAACTCAATCCCCTCATCCGGTTTGACGCGAACTTCATGGCTCAGGCCAACCTCTAAGACCAGATCGCTGCCTTCTAGCCGGGCTCGATAACCAACCCCAACTAACTCTAATTCCTTTTTAAAACCATCGGTAACTCCGGTAATGTCATTAGCAATCAGCGAACGGAACAGGCCCCAAAAGGCCTTGCTGCGATCAGTCTCCCGACCGATAGAAACCAAAACTTGACCATCTTGGATCTCCGCCTTGATCTCTTCCGGTAAAGTCCGTTCTAAGGACCCTTTCGGACCCTGAACGCTAATCTGCGACCCGTCAATCTTAACTTCTACGCCTGCCGGAATTGCAATTGGTTTTCGACCGATACGACTCATATTATTACCAAAGTTTACCAATTAATTCTCCGCCAATCTTATCTTTCCGGGCTCGTTGATCATCCATAATGCCCCGGGAAGTAGAAATAATGGCCAGCCCCCGACCTCTTTTAACCGGCCTAATATCCTGAGCCGAAATATATATTCGCTGGCCCGGCTTCGAGATTCGCGTAATTTCGTGAATGACCGGCTGGCCGGTTCGATAAGCCAGAGTTATCTTCAGCCTCTTCTGGGTTTTACTGCCTTCCTTCTCAACGCCAGCCAAAAAGCCTCGCTCGGCCATCAGGCGGGCAATCTTCATTTTCAGTTCAGAATAAGGCACTCTAATCTCGCCCAAGCCGACAGCCTGAGCATTCCGGATACGAGTAAATAAATCAGCGATTGGATCGGTATTCATAATTCAATAGTTACCAGCTGCTTTTTCGAACGCCGGGAATCTTCCCCTGGTTAGCCAGCTCCCGGAAACAAATCCGGCAAAGGCCGAACTTCCTCAGGTAGCCCCGGTTGCGGCCGCAAATAAAACAGCGGTTGCGGTGGCGCACCTTGTATTTCGGCGTTTTATTACTTTTAGCAATTTGTGATTTTTTAGCCATATTACTCTTCGGTTTCTTCAGGCCGGAAAGGCAGCCCGAGATGGGTTAACAGCTGAATCGCCTCTTGATCGGTTTTAGCGGTGGTGTTAATGACCGCCTCCAAACCAAAAAGCATTCTTTCTTCCTCGCTCGATATCTCCGGGAAAACTGTTTGATCGGGAAAACCAAGAGTTAAGTTACCACGTCCGTCCATAGATTTCAAACTGATCCCCCGAAAATCCCGGGTGCGCGGCAAAGTTAGCTTGATGACCCGGTCGAGAAAGTCATACATATAATTTCTTCTCAGGGTAACGGTATAGCCAATCGGATCGCCTTCTCTTAAATGAAAGCCGGCTACCGATTTTCGGGCTCGGCGCAGGGTTGGCTTTTGTCCAGTAATCAAAATCAGATCATGCTCAATCGCCTGCCGCATCTTTTCTTGCTGGTCGCTACTCTTGATCTGCTCGGCCAGGCGACCAAAGCCGGTATTAACAACGATCTTATTCAGCCGGGGCACCGCCAAATCATTCTTATAGCCAAATTCTTTTTTTAAGGCTGGCACCACGTCCTGCTGATAAAGATCCTGTAATGTTTTATCAGAAATTTTAACCATTTTAATCTATTGTCTTTTTACACTTGCGGCAAATTCTCTTTTTCTGCTTCGCCCCCTGCCCGCGATAACCAACTTTCGTCGGTTCCCCGCACTGAGGGCAGATTAGAGCCACGTTCGAAACATGAACCGACTGGGGCACCTCAACCGTCTGGCCCTTTTCCCCTTCCCGTCGCGGCTTGATCCTTTTTTTGGTTACTCGCACTCCCTCGACCACCACCCTGTTTTTATCAGCCAAAACCCGGAGCACCCGGCCTTTCTGGCCCCGGTCTCGTCCACTAATAATCATAACGTTGTCGCGCTTCTTGATTTTCATACTACTTCTTGGGCTAAAGAATAAATCCGAGTAAATCCTTTGTCTTTAATTTCCCGAGGAATTGGGCCAAATATCCTATGTCCCCGAGGCTCCTTGCCTTTGCTTAAAATAACTGCGGCATTGTCGCTGAAAGAAATATAAGTGCCGTCAGAGCGCCGATAGGGCTTCCTCTGCCGGACCACCACTGCTTTCACCACTTCGTGCATCTTGGTCTCTTTCCGAGGCTCGGCTTTTTTAACCACCACCGTAATAATATCACCAATACGAGCATACCGGCGGCGGGAACCACCCAAAACTTTGATACACTGGACCTCTTTGGCCCCGCTATTATCAGCGACATTTAATCTGGTCTGAGACTGGATCATAATTCTTGGCTAATAATCCGCCAGCGCTTGCGGCGGCTTAAAGGCCGGCACTCTTCAATAACAACCCGATCGCCGGCTTGATATTTATTGTCGGGGTTGTCAGCCAGGTACTTATGTTGAATTCGGTAGCGCTTGCGGTAGCGAGGATGTTCCTTCAAAACCTCCACGGAAACTACCGCGCTATTGTTCATCTTGGCTGAAACCACCACTCCTGTTAATTTCTTCTTAGGCATGGCTCTTTTCTTTAAGAATAGTCATAATGCGGGCAATATCTCTCTTGACCTTGCCGATTGACTGATTGTCAGCCAGCCGGCCGCTAGCCGTCTTGAAGCGAAGCTCTCTTAGCTGGACTCTCTTCTCTTTCAGTAGATCCTGCAGTTCTTTCTCCCCTTTGGTCTTTAATTCTTTGGTTTTCATGACTCTCGCTTAATAAATTTAGTCCGCACCGGAAGCTTATGAGCCGCTTTAATTAAGGCCTCCCGGGCAACTTTTTCTGTTAAGCCGTCAACCTCAAAGATAATCCGGCCCGGTTTGATCGGCACAACATAATGGTCGACATCGCCCTTGCCGCCACCCATACTAACCTCAATTCCTTTAAAAGTCACTGGCTTATCCGGAAAAACCCTAATCCACAACTTGCCGCCTTTCTTTAAATAGCGAATGATCGACCGGCGACCAGCTTCTAACTGACGCGAAGTAACCCAGCGGGCGTCCAGCGACTTCAAGCCGTAGCTACCAAAATTCAGCTCACTGCCCCGCCAGGCAATGCCCTTAGTCCGTCCTTTCTGCCATTTACGATGTTTAACTTTCTTAGGAACCAACATGTTTAATCTTCAACTTTTTCTTCCGGCTTCTCGCCTCGATAAATCCAAACTTTGATGCCGATGGTGCCGTAGGTACAGCGCGCCTCCGATAAAGCATAATCTATATCGGCCCGAATGGTATGGCGCGGCATCTGACCTTCTTGAAATGTCTCTTCTCGGGCAATATCAGCCCCGTCTAAACGGCCAGCAATCCTGATTCGAACTCCTTTAACTTCCCGGCTGGCGACAACCTTCTGCAAAGCTTGAGTGACGGCTCGACGAAAACGAACTCTCTTCTCCAATTCCTGGGCAATCCATTGGCCGGTTAAAGCGGCCGAAGCCCAGGGGTTTTTAATCTCTTCGATCTGGATCTGAATCTTCAGATGATCGTCCGTCAGCTTCTTCATCAGTTTCAGAATCTTCATCTTGAGCTCCTCGACCTTCTCGCCACCGCGGCCAATGACTAAACCCGGCCGAGCCGTACAGATAGTGATCTTCATGCCCTCTTGGCCCGAGCGATCAACTTTAATATTGGATACCCCGGCATGAGCCAGCTCTTTTTCTAACAGCTGGCGCAGGTAAAACTCCTCCCGGAGAAAGCGGGGTTCGTTCTTCTCGTAGAATCCGCGACTTTCCCAGTCTTGCATCCAGCGGAGTCGAAATGATTTGGGGTGAACTTTATGTGACATAATTACTTCTTTTTGGCTTTGGCCTTGGACTGAGCTTCTTTGCCTCCTTTAACTTCTTTTTCCGCTTCTTGGCTCTGGCCAACTAAAGTTAATGTAATGTGAGATGTTTTTTTATGAATCGGCGCTACCCGGCCTCGCGACTCAGGCCGAAATCTCTTATAGGTCTGGCCCTCGTCGACTGTAATCCGGCTAATTTTCAAGCTCTCAGGAGCTAATCTATAATTATGGCGAGCATTGGCCACGGCCGACTCCAGAAGCTTAGCCACCGGCTGAGCTGAAGCCCGGACGGTATACTTCAAGATTTGGCGTGCTTCTTCAACTGACTTCCCTCTAACTAAGTCAACTACCAGTCGCACCTTGCGGGGCGACACTCTCAATCGATTCAACTTGGCTGTAACTAAAACTTCACTCATGCCGATTTAGTCTTACTCTCTAATTCCCGTTGAATTCGTCCACCGTGGCGGACAAACTTAGTCGTTGGTGAAAACTCGCCCAGTTTGTGGCCAACCATGGCTTCCCGAACCGTCACCGGAATGAAATCCTTGCCGTTATGGACCTCAAAGGTATAGCCAATCATCTCAGGCGTAATAGTACAATGGCGCGACCAGGTTCGAATCTTTTCCTTCTCCTTATTCTTAACCCGAGCCATCTTCTTTAAGACATTCGGGTCAACGTATGGTCCTTTTTTTAAACTGCGAGCCATATTATCTCTTTGTCTTGCGACGTTTTAAAATTAACTTACTCGAAGCTTTCCGTTTGTTGCGGGTCTTGACTCCATAAGCCGGTCGGCCCCACTTAGTCTTGGGATGCTTCAAGCCGATTCCTGTCCGGCCCTCACCACCGCCATGGGGGTGATCAACCGCTGCCATAGCCGAGCCGCGAACAACAGGCCGACGACCTTTCTTCCGGGAGACGCCCGCCTTGCCCAAATTAGTAAAGCGGTGCTGCGGATTGGAGACCTGGCCAATCGTCGCCGCACACTCCTGCCGCACTTTGCGAATCTCAGTTGAGGGCATCTTCAGATGAGTATAACCACCCTCTTGAGCCAGAATCTGAGCTGAAGTTCCGGCCGCCCGAACCATCTGTCCGCCCCGGCCGATCTTCAATTCAATATTGTAAACTAGTGAACCAACTGGAATTTTACCCAGCGGCAAACGATTGCCCGGCTGCGGCTTAACTTGATCCCCGGAGACAATCTGATCGCCCACTTTCAGATGCTGAGGGGCAATGATATAGGCAACCTCATCGTCTTGATAGCGAATCAGGGCGATGAAAGCCGTACGATTCGGATCATATTCTAAGGCTAAAACTTCAGCCGGCACCCCGGTCTTATGTTGGCGAAAATCAACCAAGCGATATTTTCTCTTTACACCACCGCCCCGATGCCGAACGGTAATCTTGCCGCCGCTCCGGCCGGCCTGGCTCTTCATTGGTTTTAAAAGTTTGTCAACAGAAGGCTTAGTCAGCCCTTTGCGATCAACTCTCTTCATCCCTCTCCGACCGGGACTTGTTGGATTGTAAACTTTCATTGCCATAGCCTCTTATCCTAGCTGTTTTAAGTAATAATTTCAATTCGGTCGCCGGCCCTCAGAGTAACAATAGCTTTCTTGTAACCGCTTTGATGGCCCATTTTACGCTGCCAGCTCTTAGGTCGGGGCGGCCGATTAATGATATTGACCGAGGTCACCTTAACCTTGTAAAGAGCCTCAACGGCTTTTTTGATCTCCGGCTTGTTGGCCCGAGAAGCCACCCGAAAAAGATACTGGTTCTGGGTGCTCAAAAAAGTACCCTTCTCGGAGATATGGGGAGCCTTTAAAACTAAAGCCGCTAACTCGCCCTTGGTCAGATTGGTGGCCGCTGGGGCCGGCTCTTTTTTCACCTCCGGCTGCTTCTCGACAGCCGGTTTTGGCTTTGGCTGCGCCTCCGGCGCCTTGGCTTTGACCTGGTCCGGCTTCTTATCTTCTTTTTTAAAATAATCAAAGACGCTCATGTTGATGAAAACTTAGTCTTCAATTCGGTTAAGCCACTTTGACTTAAAACCAGAAAACGATAACTGATGGCCTGCAAGGCCGTTAATTGATCGGCCGTAATAATGTTCAGGCCCGCCAAGTTGCGGCCAGCCTTCCGAACATCCTTTTCGCCTGATCCGACCACCATTAAAGCTCGGCCATTGAGGGGCAATTTGCTCACCACGGTGGCGACCAGCTTAGTCTTAGGCTGTTCAATCTTTAGGTCGTCAATTAAAATAACCTGACTGTCTTGAGCCTTAGCATTCAGTACCCCGAGCAGCGCCTTCCGAGCCATGGCCCGATTAATCTTCTGCTTGTAATTTCGTTGATTATTGGGTCCAAAAGTAACGCCACCGCCAACCCAGAGGGGTGAACGGATCGATCCGTGGCGAGCCCGCCCGGTTCCCTTCTGACGCCAAGGCTTGCGGCCACCGCCGCTAACCTCGGCCCGGTCCTTAGTTGAGGCAATCACTCTCCGGCGGTTGGCCTGTTGGGCCACCACGACCTGATGAATTAGCTCCGGTTTGGCTGCCTGGCCAAAAAGCTCCTGAGGCAAAACACTCTCTTTGGTCGGTTCACCCGATTGATTGTAACGAGGAGCCTTCATAATTCTTGAATTATTAGTAATGAATGCTTCGGTCCCGGGATGGCTCCTTTGATCGCCAGCAGACTATTTTCGACATCAACCTCCACAATTTCCAAGTTCCTGACCGTCGTCTTCTGATAGCCCATCTGTCCCGGCATCTTTCGCCCCTTAATCACCCGCTGCGGAAACCTCGATCCAACCGAGCCCAAGGTCCGAACCTGGCCCTTACCACCATGGCTGGCGTTCCGGCCGGAAAAGCCCCAGCGCTTAACCACGCCCTGAAAGCCTTTGCCTTTGGAGTAGCCGGTCACTTTGACCCGGTCGCCCGGCTCAAAGATATCGGCTTTAATCTGATCGCCGATCTTCCATGATAATTCGCCCTCGAGACGAACTTCCCGCTTAATCTTTGGCCGGCCTTTCTCGGCACCAACCCCTATTTGGACTGCTTGATAGCCGTCCTGGTCTTCGGTTTTAATCTGAGTAATTGAAAGCGCCGGAATTTCAACCAAACTAACCGGGATGACTTTGTCACCCTGGAACACCTGACTCATGCCAATCTTTTTACCTAAAATAAATTTCATAATTTCAACCGAAAACCGGGCTGGGCCCGGCTCAAGTAAGGGACTTGCCTCGTTCTAAACTTTGGCCGCCCAATTTCAGCCGCGCCTAGCTGGCTTCAATTTTAATATCAACTCCGGCCGGCAGATTCAAATCGCGCAGTGCATCAACGATATCAGCGCCGGGCTCGACAATATCGATCAATCTCTTGTGAATCCTGGTTTCAAACTGCTCGTGCGAATCTTCGTGAATAAAGGGCGAACGGTGAACCGAATACTTGCGTATTCGGGAGGGCAAAGGAACCGGACCGATAACACTAACCCCGTAACGCTGGGCAATTTTAACGATCTGCTTAGTGCTACTATCAAGAATCCGGTGATCGTATCCTTTTAGTTTAATCCGGATTCTTCTTTGAAAGGTACTCGATTCCTTAGCCATCAATCTCGAATCATTTAATGATCTTAGTTACCACTCCGGCCCCGACGGTTCGACCGCCCTCTCGAATGGCGAACTTCTGTTGCTCTTCCAGAGCAATTGGAGCCTGAAGGGTAATCTTCATTGATACGGTATCGCCCGGCATCACCATCTCGGTGCCTTCGGGCAAAGCAACATCACCGGTAACGTCCGTCGTCCGAATATAGAACTGGGGCTTGTAGCCGGTAAAGAAAGGCGTGTGCCGCCCGCCTTCATCTTTAGTCAGAATGTAGGCTTCGGCTTCAAACTCGGTGTGAGGAGTAATCGTCCCCGGGGCGGCTAAAACTTGGCCCCGCTCGACGTCTTCCTTTTTAATTCCGCGCAACAATACGCCAACGTTGTCGCCGGCCTGAGCCTCATCCAAAGTCTTATTAAACATCTCCAGCGAAACTACCGTCACTTTCTGGGTGTCTTTAATCCCGACCATTTCAACCTCTTGGCCGGCCTTAATCACACCGCGTTCAACTTTACCCGTGGCGACCGTTCCCCGGCCCTCAATTGAGAAGACGTCCTCAACCGGCATTAAGAAAGGCTTGTCCATATCTCGAATCGGATCCGGGAAGTAGCTGTCAACGCTATCCAGCAACTCAATAATCGGCTTCATGGCCTCGTCTTCAATCGACTCAGCTTCGCTGGCCTTTAGGGCTGAACCGCGAATAATCGGGGTTTCATCGCCGGGAAACTCATACTTCTTCAGCAAGCTGCGAATCTCCTCCTCGACCAGCTTAATCATCTCCTCGTCATCAACCTGATCGACTTTGTTCAAGAAGACCACAATCGAAGGCAAGCCAACCTGGCGAGCCAACAAGATGTGCTCGCGAGTCTGAGGCATCGGGCCTTCAGCCGCTGAAACTACCAGAATCGCACCGTCCATCTGAGCCGCTCCGGTAATCATGTTCTTAATGTAGTCGGCATGCCCAGGACAATCAATAAAAGCGTAGTGACGCTTCTCCGTTTCAAACTCAGTGTGAGAAATAGAAATCGTTAAACCGCGCTCCTTCTCTTCCGGGGCGGAATCAATTTCAGCCACCCCTTTCCGAGTTCCCTTCAGCCCTCTCAAGGCAGTTGCCTTCAGAACGGCTGCGGTCAAAGTTGTCTTACCATGATCGACGTGACCGATGGTCCCAATATTAAGATGGGGCTTGCTTCTTTCAAATGCTTCTTTAGCCATTTTATTAACTTAAAACTTAATTTTAATTTTTAAACGATAATCCCCTCCTTCCAGCGAAATCATAGCAGATCGGAGATAAATCGTCAACGATTTAATCAGAGCGGTAGATCATCGATCACCAGCTCCCGCTTGCCTGACCCCGGCTGGTCAATCTCCTCTTCCGAAATCGCGACCATTGGCTCCGGTTCTTCGGCTGGATCATCCTGATTCTCTGGAGCAAATTGATCGTTCGAGTCAAATTGATCGAGGTGGTCGGCTTGGCGATATTTATCATAACTCATGACCACCAATGCTGGTCGACCTTCAATGATGATCATGGCCTGCCCGCCGCTTTCTTCAATAAATTTGTTGATTTGGTTCCAGTCCATGTTAGCTTTTTCGGCCCGTAACAATTTCTTCAGCAATATGTCGGGGCACCTCAAAATATTCCTTAAACTCCATGGTAAAGTTGCCCCGGCCCTTGGTCAAAGAGCGCAAGGTGGTAGCATAACCGAACATTTCAGCCAACGGCACCTCAACGTCAATTACTTTAACCTTTTCTCGGCTCGAGGTGTCGATAATTTTGCCTCGGCGGGCGCTTAAATCACCCATAACGTCGCCGAAAAACTCTTCGGGAATGACTACCTCAACCTTCATAATCGGCTCTAGCAAAACTGGTTGAGCCTGGCGGCTCACCTCCTGAAAGGCTCTCTTCGCAGCAATCTTAAAGGCCATCTCCGACGAGTCCACGTCATGATAAGATCCATCATAAACGGTTGCCTCAACATCAATCACCGGATAGCCGGCGACTACGCCCTCTTCCATCGCCTCTCTGACGCCTTTCTCAACTGCCGGAATGTATTCTTGAGGAATGGCGCCGCCCTTAATAGCATTATTAAATTTAAATCCCTCACTCCGTTCTCTGGGGGCCAATTTCAAACAGACATCGCCGTACTGTCCCCGACCGCCGGACTGATGGATGTACTGTCCGCGCCCCTCGGCCGGAATGGTGATCGTCTCGCGGTAAGAAACCTCCGGACGGCCAACATTGGCCTCAACATTAAATTCTCGCCTAATGCGGTCAACAATAATATCCAGATGCAGCTCACCCATTCCAGAGATAATCATCTCGTTGGTGTCCGGATCACGCGAGATCCTCAGGGTGGGGTCCTCGTCCGATAGCCGGCGCAGAGCAGCGTCCAGCTTGTCTTGATCAGTCTTAGCTTTCGGCTCGACTCGAACCGAGATAACCGGCTCCGGAAATTCGATGCTCTCCAGAATAATTGGATTGTTCTCATCACAGAGCGTGTCCCCTGTCCGGGTGTCCTTAAGTCCGACCGTGGCCGCAATGCCTCCGGCCCAGACTGCATCTATCTCTTTTCGATCATTAGAGTGCATCAGCAACAAGCGGCCAATCCGCTCCTTCTTGCCGGTTCGGGGATTTAAGACATAAGACCCTTGTTTTAAAACACCGGAGTAAACCCTAAAGTAAGCCAAGGTTCCAACATAAGGATCAGAAGCGATTTTAAAAACCAGAGAAGAAAAAGGCTCGTCATCTCCGGTCCGGCGCTCGGCCGGCTCTCCCTTCAAATCAGTGCCTTGAACCGGCGGCAGATCCGCGGGATTGGGCAGATAATAGTGGATAGCATCCAGCAGCAAGTGAATACCCTTGTTCTTTAAAGCCGATCCGCAGAGCACTGGCACGAGATTATAGTCGAGAACTGCCTGGCGCAAACCCGCCCGCAACTCATCTATGCTCAGTTCTTCATTATTGAGATACTTCTCGAGTAACTCGCTCTTTTCAGCAGCAATTCTTTCAACCAAAATACCATGGTAGTCATCGACTTCGGCCTTCATCTCTTCCGGAATCTCCCCTTCCTTGAAAGGCTGATTGATATCATCGGCAAAGTAGTAAGCCTGCATCTTAAGCAAATCAACCACTCCAACAAACTTTTCCTCAGTCCCGATCGGCAGCTGCACCGGAACTGCTTTCTTGGTCAGTTTCTTTTCAATGGAAGCTAAGTCTTCTTTGAAGTTGGCTCCCGTCCGGTCTAATTTATTGACAAAGCAGAGGCGCGGCATATTAAACTTGTCGGCTTGGCGCCAAACCGTTTCCGACTGGGGCTCCACGCCGGCCACGCCGTCAAAAACAATCACCGCGCCGTCCAAAACCCTCAGCGAGCGCTGAACTTCAACGGTGAAGTCAATGTGGCCGGGAGTGTCGATCAAATTAATCCGGGACTCGGCCTCTGGATTGTCGGTCGGGTGCCAGTAGCAAGTAGTCGCCGCCGAGGTAATCGTAATCCCCCGCTCTCGCTCCTGCTCCATCCAATCCATAATGGCCGCTCCTTCATGCACCTCGCCAATCTTATGGGAAATGCCGGTAAAGAAAAGAATCCGCTCGGTGACCGTAGTCTTGCCGGCGTCAATATGGGCAATAATACCAATATTTCTTATTTTTTCTAAAGGATAATCTCGACTCATACCAAAAAATAAACAGATTTAACCTGGTCCTTAGCCCGACCATAACTTTATCGGGCAAAGTGGGCAAAGGCCTGATTAGCCTTAGCCATTTTATGAGTATTAATTTTCTTTTGGACGGCTGACCCCTCGCCCTCAGCCGCTGCAATCAACTCGGCGGCTAACTTCTCAGCCATCGGCCGGCCTTTAACTGAACGAGCCGATTCAATAATCCAACGGAAAGCCAGCGTTTGCTGGCGGTCTCCCTTCACTTCGTGGGGCACCTGATAGGTGGCCCCGCCGACCCGCTTTGATTTAACTTCCAGCAAAGGCGAAACCTGGCGGACAGCTTCCTGAAAAATCAGCATCGGATCCTGCTTGGTCTTCTCTTTGATAATATCCAAAGCCCGGTAAACCACCCGGCGGGCGGTTTCTTTCTGGCCTCTCTGCATTAAAGTGTTAGTAAACTTAGATAATTCAATGCTTTGATAAACCGGATCAGGATTAAGTTTTCGAAATTTAGTTGTTGCCATAATTACTGTTCTTGCTTGCGGCCATACTTGGAGCGGCTGCGGTTGCGCTTTTCAACTCCGGATGTGTCCAGAGCTCCCCGAACAATATGATAACCGACGCCCGGCAAGTCGCGCACCTTGCCACCGCGAACTAAAACTACCGAATGCTCTTCGAGGTTATGTCCTTCGCCGGGAATGTAGGCCGTGATCTCCTTACCGTTCGACAAGCGAACCCGGGCCACTTTCCTCAAAGCCGAGTTCGGCTTTTTAGGCGTCATAGTAAAGACCCGGATACAGGTTCCCCGCTTAAAGGGTGACTTGTATTGAGAGGGCCGGTTCTTAAGATGATCAAAACCAAAGTCAAGCGCGCCTCGCTCCTTGGTCTGGACCGCCTTCTTTCTTTTCTTTTTAACTAATTGATTTATGGTCGGCATAATAATTAATAACCCGTCAATAGTAACAAAAGTCAAATTAACTGTCAATAAAAAATTCCTAAAAAGGAACTCCCGTAATTAATCGAAATAGGAAAGCCACTACCGGCACGATCAGTCTAAACAAAAACATGATAAAAAACAAGAGGATAATCAGGCTGTAGCGCTGCATAAATATTTTAACCTTCTCAAATCGCTCCGGCAGGAAGGCAAATAAGATATGGGAGCCGTCTAGCGGCGGGATCGGAACCAGATTAAAGATGGCCAACAGCAGATTAATCCAGACAATAACCTGAAATAAGCCAAATAAATTAACAGCGAAGGCTGAACCCGCCCCAACCCAGACCATAACTCTCATGATCAAGCCAAAAACCAAAGCAATAATTAGGTTGGCTCCGGGGCCGGCCAAAGATACCTTGGCTGCGCCATAGCGCTGGTCTTTAAAGTTGAGCGGATTAATCGGCACCGGCTTGGCCCAGCCGATTAAAAAAGGCGTCTGCATTAAAATCAATATTCCCGGGACTATAATTGATCCCATCAGGTCAACATGCTTAATCGGATTTAAGCTTAACCGCCCCATTAAGCGAGCGGTCGGATCACCTAAATAATCAGCCATCATACCGTGGCTGATTTCATGGGCCATAACTGACAAAATCAAAATTAATAAAAAAACCAATACCTCCATTGCATTATCAACGATAATGTTTTATCATTATATCATTATGACTAAGGAATGCCAAATTTGCCACAAAGAGCCAAAGAAGGCCGGGCGCTGGATCAAGCTCCGGGGAAAGTATAACCCGGGCGGACCGAGAAAGCAGAAGCCCAACCTTCACTGGCTTCAACTGAACGGCCAGAGACTGCAAGTCTGTACTCGCTGTTTAAAAAAACATTCGTCGGGCCAATAAACCTCGACGGCGGGGTGTCGTATAATGGTTATTATTCAGGGCTGGGGGTCCTGCGACCCGGGTTCGATTCCCGGCACCCCGACCAAGATTACCTTTAGCTATAAACATCTTCTTTTAAGCCCAGGAATCAGGCCGTGTTTTGTATTTTAAAAATCCCGTCAAAACGGGATTCGCTGAGTTGATTGTGATCTGTCCCCAGATTTAATAGATCAAATAATTAAACATATTTTGAAAATTCTTTCGGGGTCATTTCGATTTCCCTCAATATCTGCCTTAACAGCCCTCGACTGATGTCCTCCCCTCTGTGAACAGGTACCAAGGTAAACCGACCATCCTGGTGTTTAAAGCAGCGATGCGAACCTTTTCGCCTTACCTCATAAAAACCGATTTTCTCCAGCGCCTTTGTTACATCCCGAGCTTTAAGCTGGCGCAGGTGGGCGCTCATAATGTAACCGTCTCCAAGCCGACAAAAACCGGTTCAGAAGAAAACTCCTTAACTCTTTGACGATACTGCGGGTCGTTCTGGATTACTTCCAAACAAAGCTCAATTGCCTCCCGAACGCGCTTGTTCAGTTGGCCTAACGTCTTGGCCTGAGTGTAGCAGCCCGGCAAGGCCGGGACCGAAGCAACAAAATAACCGTCATTTCCGTGTTCAATAATTACCTTAAATTGTTTTTTATCCTTTTTCATGTATCTGCTTACATATTATCCCCAACGAAACGCTTGTCAACCGGAAAGATTGGTGGCGAGAAAATACAATAAATCATGCTAATCAAGAATTTTTCAAACGGAGTGCCTTATAATGGTTATTATTCAGGGCTGGGG
>JAKQBO010000022.1 GCA_029559515.1 bacterium | reverse complement strand
TGATTTTGACCGCCGAACAGTCAACATGTGTCCAGGCGAGTGTGTCAATGGCCATTCTCACTGTAAAGCCATTCACCTGTTGCCCAGCGTTACGTTAAATTTTAAAGAGGAGCAGCTCCAGCTCGGCCAGTGGCAAAGAGTGATTTTAGTCGAACTTGATCGGGCTCGGCCTCGCACAGTTCAGGTTCAGATAATTGGCCAGTGACAGCCAGAAGGTTTTATTGGTCTTATTGAATTGTCGGCTGCATTTTCTTTATGGATAATAATTCTTTAGAAATAAACAAGCAGCAGCTTATAACTCGGGGCGTGGAGGAAATAATTGATGCCGGTAGCTTGGTGGAGAAGATCAAAAGCGGAAAAAAGCTCCGAGTCAAACTGGGTATTGATCCGACTAGCCCTTATTTGCACTTGGGCCGCTCTATTCCTTTGCTAAAACTAAGGGATTTTCAGCAGTTAGGCCATCAGATTATCCTGATTATCGGCGACTTTACCGGTTTAATCGGCGACACCTCCGATAAAGAAAGCGAACGCCCCATGCTGTCGGAAAAAACCGTTAAAGCCAATGCCCGGACTTATATCAAGCAAGCCGCTAAAGTTATTGATGTTAAGAGAGCTGAAGTTTACTATAATAGCCGTTGGCTAAAAAAATTAGATTATTTAGAGATTAATCGTCAAGCCGACCATTTTTCTTTAAGCGAGTTTATTGCCCGGGAAAACATCAGCCAGCG
Organism: bacterium; assembly: GCA_029559515.1. Taxonomy (GTDB): domain Bacteria; phylum Patescibacteriota; class Minisyncoccia; order Minisyncoccales; family UBA1441; genus UBA1441. The sequence goes on along the minus strand of JAKQBO010000022.1, from coordinate 2,431 downwards.
CCTTCAATCCGGGCGCCGGATCTCTTTGAGAGAGCTACTTTATCCTTTGATGCAGGGCTATGACTCGGTGCGGGTCAGGGCTGACGTTGAAGTGGGCGGCACTGACCAGCGCTTTAATCTTTTAGTCGGTCGGGATATGCAGAGATTCTATGGTCAGTCACCTCAGGATATTATTACTAATCCCTTAATCGAAGGGCTGGATGGGCGAAAAATGAGCTCGAGTTTTGGCAACACAGTTAATCTTTTAGATTCACCCAACGAGATGTTCGGCAAGATCATGTCGTTACGCGATGAGTTGATTATTAAATACTTTATCTTATTAACTCGGGTTGACCGGAAAGTAGTTGAAGACTACCAAAGGCAGTTAGCACAAGGGGTGAACCCCCGGGACATTAAGATGAACCTGGCCTCAACTCTGGTGGGGATGTATCATTCAGAGCCGGAAGCCCAAGCGGCTCGGGAATATTTTGAAAAAACCTTCTCTCAAAAAAAGATTCCGGATAATCGGCCGAGCTTTAAGCCTTCCCGTTATGACTTAATTCCAATTTTAACTGAATCCGGACTAGCAACTTCTAAATCAGAAGCCCGCAGGCTTGTTGACCAAGGCGGAGTTAAAATTGACGGCCAGGTGGTCAAAGATCTCGATTACTTAGTGCCCTCCGGATCAGTTTTACAAAAGGGCAAGCTTAAATTTTTAGAGATTGAATAATTAAATTATTAATTTCAAACATGCCTTGGCTTATTTTAATATTATTAATTATGCTCGGGGGAATGATCTGGTTTGTTATGCGTCAGCGGTCTAAGGAGCCGACATTATCTGCTAATTTAGAGCGGAATGTCGACTCTTTTTTAAATGAAGCGGGACAGACGGTTGAACCAGCCATCAAGGAACTGCTCTCGGTTCATGCGGGTAGCAAGTTTCCCGAAGCTATGCTTTATCAAATAGATACTGGCGGCAAGCGCTTGAGACCGGCGCTTGTTTTTTTAAGTTGTCGGGCTGTCGGCGGACAGGACCAGGCGGCTCTTTATGCTGCGGCTGCCGTGGAAATTTTACATAACTATTCCCTGATCATTGACGATATGATTGATCATGGCCAGGTTCGGCGCGGTCTGCCCACAACTTGGAAGAAGTGGGGCCATTCGATGGCTCAGTGTTTTGGAGTCCACTACGCTGCGGCTATCTTTGAGGGCGCCTTAAAGACACCGGCTCCGCTTAAGGCGACCTCGATTCTGACGGAGACCTTGCAAGTTCTGTTAGAGGGGGAGATGTTGGACATTCTCCAGGAGCGAGCCGGTCGCGAAACAGAGGCGCTGGTAGTTCAGCGGCGTTATCGGAGGGTCAGCATGAATGATTATCTAGAAATGGCCAGCAAAAAAACAGCCAAACTGTTAGCTGCCAGCTGCCAGCTCGGGGCTGTTTGTGCCCATGCTTCGGAAGCCGAACAGAAGGCGCTCATTGAATATGGCTATAATCTCGGCATGGCTTTTCAAGTGCGCGATGATATACTGGACATGTTTGGTGAAGAAAAAGGCTTTGGCAAGAAAATTGGCAAAGACATTGAAGAGAGAAAAGGCGGTAATGCTGTTATTCTTTTTGCCCTGGAGGAGCTTGAAGATTTAGAGCTGGATCGGCTCTTACACCAGGAGAATCTAGAGGAGACCGATATTAAACGAGCCATTGAAATCATTTCTCAAACTAAGGCCAGGGAAAAAGCGATAAAACTCTGTCAGGATTATACTGATCGGGCTAAAAACGCATTAAAAGGACTTCCGGCTAGCCCGGACCGTGACTTGTTAGCTGACCTGGTTGATTATCTGATGGCGCGCCACAAGTAGTTTTAGTTACTTTTATGGAAGAATTAATTTTAGTCGACTCAGAAGACCGGGAGATTGGTCGAGCCGAGAAGGTATCTGTCCACCTCGGATCGGGACACCTTCATCGGGCCTTCAGCATTTTTATCTTTGATGATCAAGAACGATTATTGGTCCAGCAGAGAGCCCAGGATAAGATGCTCTGGCCTGGTTTTTGGAGCAATAGTTGCTGTAGTCATCCTCGGCCGGGGGAGGACGTAGTGTCAGCTGCTCAACGGCGGCTACAGGAAGAGCTGGGCTTTAGTTGCCAGCTTGAACACCTGGGTTCTTTTATTTATTCGGCTCAATTTAATGACATTGGTGCCGAAAATGAACTTTGCCATGTTTTGATGGGTCGCTATAATGGAGAAGTAAAGCCCGATTCGGCAGAGATACAAGATATTCAATGGCTGACGCTAGATGAGATAAAAAAAATGGTTGCCCAGGATTCAAGTAAATGGACCCCTTGGTTTTTAATGGAACTGGAAAAGTTTTTTTAAAAATATGAATAAAATGAATTCACTTTTTGAATATTATGGCTTTAATCAGCAGGACGAAAAAGAATATCCTGTTATTTCTG
>JAKQBO010000020.1 GCA_029559515.1 bacterium | reverse complement strand
TTGACCATATAAGTATCTTCGAGCTCATAGCCAAATCGACGATAATATTCCCTAGTGCCAATCCCGGCGATAACGGCAATCTTGTCAACGCGATCGGCAAATTCCTGGGAAGTAATTTTTTCTGCTTCGATTATTAGCTTTTGACCTAAGCCGTGATGCTGGGCGGAGAGAGAGTCTTTTTCGCCCAAAGGCAGGTGCCGACCGTAAGTGTGTAATTCTCGAATCAGAGCCGCCCGATTAAGTACCGGCCAGAAATGGTTCTTTTGAGAAAAGGCGCCAGAGGGTATCCTGAGCCGAAGCAGAGCCGAGAGGCAGTCTCTCTGGGGGTTTTCTAGAGACAAGAATATTTCCGTGCCTTGGGCCGAGGAATAATCGTCTCGAAACAGAACAGGCTCTTCGCCGGACTGGTTTTCCTTGATCTCTCGACAACGGATACAACGGCAGGCCCGGCCTTCTTTTTTCATCTCGGCTAAGACAATCTCTCTTAAATTAGTGGTTTTAACTGGCCCCACGGGTACGTTTTCAGAGGGAATATCTCTAATCACCCTCTGGATACGACAATAGACAGGCACCCGCTCTTTAATAAATTTAATTAACTCGATTAGTTCCCGGCGGGAGTAGGGCTTGTAGCGTCCTTCTTGCCACCATCGATAGAGAGGGGCTTCGGGCAAGATAGCCGTTGGGTATATTTTTAAAAAATCAGGACGGAATCTCTGATCATTAAACATTAATTGAGCGGCAGATTTTTCCTGTTCAATACTGGCTCCGGGTAGGTTGAGCATTAAGTGATAGCCAACCTTGAAGCCGGCGTCTTTTAGCCAACGAGTGGCTTGGGCCACAGCTTTAACCCCGTGGCCCCGCTGGTTAAGAGACAAAATCCTGTCGTCCAGACACTGAACACCCAGCTCAACTTTAGTCGCTCCGAGCTGCCTCATTCTCTTAATCTCGGCCGGATTAATATAGTCAGGACGAGTTTCAAGCGTTAATCCAATAATTCGATGTTTGGCCTGGGCGTTTATTCGATGAGCCTCGGATAAGCTCTGGCTCAGTTGTTGGTTAGCTGCTTGGAAACAGCGATGGATGAAATCAGTTTGGTAGTCGTGAGGCAGATAACTCCAGGTTCCGCCGATAACGATTAGCTCTAGTTTATCAGTCGGGTGGCCAAGAGAAACCAGGGCGGCAATCCGGCTAGCCACTTGGCGATAGGGGTCATATTGATGATCAATGGCCCTCATCACGGCCGGTTCGTTTCGTAGGTAGCTTTTCGGAACGCCCTTTTGTTCCGGACAGTAAAGACATCGGCCGGGACAGGGATAAGGCTTGGTCAGAACGGAAATTACGCTGACGCCGGAAAGAGAGCGGACCCGACGGGTAATTAAAAGGCGGGCTAACTCTGGGCGAGGATTGATTCTTTTTTCTTTGATTAGCTCGTGATAAACTGACAGCAGTTGAGAGTTTTTAGGCTGAAAAATGTGGTATTTCTTAGCAACCGCACGCTTAACTTTGCCCAATTCAAATTCCGTCAGTTCTGGCTTTTCTAACAGGGCCAGAATAATTTGCTCGCAAGCTTCTGTGCTTTTTTGATCCATGAAAAAATTGACTGAAGATGAATTAATTGCTCTAAACCAACGAAGCTACAATGAAATTGCTGACGAATTTCAGGCTTCACGTCCAGAAATATGGCCAGAGTTAAGATATTTTTCTAAGCTGGTTCAGAAGGGCGATCGTATTCTTGACCTTGGTTGTGGCCACGGACGATTGATTAAATTATTTGAGCAGACTACAATAGATTACCACGGTTTTGATCTTTCTAGGAATCTTATTGAGGCGGCCCGGCAAAAATATCCCGAGTTTTCTTTTAGAGTCGGCGATGCCCGTCAGCTTCCATACCAGGATAGTCTTTTTGATTCAGTCTGGCTAATTGCCTTGCTGCATCACCTCCCCGAGGTAGCGGCGGCCAGGGTTTTAAGCGAAGCCGTTCGGGTGGTTAAACCAGGCGGCCGGATAGTAATTACTGTCTGGCAGCCGGACCGTATTAGCTTTTGGCAAAAGTTAAATAGAAATTCTTTTTTGAGGCAATGGGGCGATCGGGCCTTAATCTACTACCATTTTTTTAGCTTGAGAGGTTTAAAAAGAGTGGTTCTGAGATCAGGGGCTCTGATAGAAGAGGCAGGTTTTTTAAAAAGAGGTCGGCGCCGTAACTGCTTTATTGTTGCTTATCGCGCCCCCATAGCTTAACGGATAAAGCACGGCCCTCCGGAGGCCGGGATGAAGGTTCGATTCCTTTTGGGGGTACTACCTAGTTTCTGAGGCTGGAAAAAAGAGATAATTTTGCTAGAATAAGAGCAATGGGTTTACCCATAAAGGTCAAAATTATTAAAAATTATCTTTAATTTTATGCCTCAAGAAGATTTGGACGAAAAAAACTTAATCGGCCAAGTCGTTCATTATTTTGATCAGATCGGAGTGGCCGTGATCAGCTTGAGCAAGACCCTAAAGGTTGGCGATCAGATTAGGTTTGTTGGCGGAGAAACTGACTTTATCCAAGAGGTAACCTCGATGGAGGTTGACCACGAAAAGATTGACCAGGCTAAAGCCAAGCAGGAGGTGGGTATGAAGGTCGACCAGCGGGTTAGACCAGGCTACCGCGTTTACAAGGCTTGATTTTATGAAAATGCACTAAAAACAATGTTTTTGGTGCTTTTTCTTTGTCGATTATGTCATTCAAAAACTTCTTGATTTTTTTAGTCACACTGACGATCGGAGCTTTCTTTTTCTTGGTGATTAGCGGCCAGGTTGAGTGGGCTAATATTATTGAATCGCTCCAGCTGATTAGACCCTGGCAATTTGCGTTGCTGGTTTTGCTGACCCTGGGGATCCAGGGGATGGCAACTCTGGCCTGGCAGGAAACTCTTCGCCACATTGGCTATCGTCTTCCCTGGCGGAAGCTTTGGCGGATTATGATCATCGGCACGGCGGTTAGTTTTGTGACACCAATGGCCTTTATTGGCGGCGAAGCGATAGTTTTATATCTACTAAACATGGAGATGCGGGTGCCTTGGCGGCGAGGGGTTAATTCTCTGATTACCTATAAATTGGCTGATCTCCTAGTTCATTCAGTTTTTATTCTGATTGGCTTGTTGGTTTTTGGCGCCTTAACCGGGTTCGAAAGTCCAGAATTAATCTTATCTTTATCCCTGATTCCATTAGGAGCCATCGCCTTTGCTTATTATGCCTTTCATCGGATTCGCCACAAAAAAAGCATCGTTGAGCCGGCCCTGCGTATCTTTGGTTTGAAAAAACTGTTGAAAAAGAAGAAAATAATTAATTTCGAAAAAGAAGAGAACGAAATTGCTAGCTTTTTTGATCTTCGGCAGAGTCGCTCCAGGCACGTTCTGGGAGCGACTGTGGTTAAAAACTTAGCCGCCTGGGCCCAGATGTTCTGTTTGTTTTACTTCATTACCGGACAGGTTTCGATTTCTTATTCCTTGGTGGTTCACGCCCTGGCCGGCCTGAGTTTGCTGTTCTTCCTGCCGGCTACGCTCGGCAGTATGGAAGTTCTTCAGGCGATGGCCTTTGGGGCGTTCGGCCTTGGCCGAGCCGCCGCTGTTAGCCTTAGTTTTGTCTGGCGAGGGATGTTCTTGGTTGTTTGTGCTATTAGTATTTTCTATCTGCTTTATTTCTCGGGCAAGATATTAGAAGACAAAGCCGATGTCTTGTTTAAAAAGATAAAGCAAATTTGGCAAAACAAAAACCCCTGGTCTTAATTAGACTAGGGGTCTTTTATTAAACTATTTTCTTAATGAGCTGGGCAAAGCTTTCAGGCTTTTCTTGCGCTAGCTGCGATAGCATCTTGCGATTTACCTTCACCTCAGCTTTGTTTAATTTATCTATTAACTGGGAGTAGGTTAATCCATTTTGTCGGGCCGCTGCATTGATTCTTATCTGCCACAGCTGCCGGAAATCACGCTTCTTGCGTCGCCGATCAGTATAGGCATGAACCTGGGCGTGGCGATAAGCGTCTTTGGCCAGGCAAAATTTTGACTTTCGCCCCCAGCGAAAACCCTTAGTTTCTTTTAATATATTCTTTTTTTTAGTTGAAGCAGTTGCTCCTCTACTAGTCCTAGGCATGTTTTATCCTCTCATCAATTTTTTAATCTTCTTGGCCAAAGGCGGCGGGACCTCTACCCAGCTGTGCTTGGCTTGTTTTACTCTCTTGGCCTTGTTCTGCCGAAGGTGATCCTGCCCTGTTGTCCGGCGCATCACCTTGCCGGTGCCGGTCACCTTAAATCGGCTGGCTAAAGATTTTCTTGTTTTAGCTTTCATGTTTTTTAGGGGAACTAGGCGAAACCTCGTACTGAATTATCTTTGACTTGCGCGAAGTTTGGTTTTCTATCTTAACCGGACAAGCCGATTCGATCATTGCCAAAAAATGTTTCATCTTATCTTCGGCCTGAGGCCGAAAGGCATTTTCTCGGCCGCGAAGCATCATAATCACCTGGATCCGGTTACCTTTGGCTAAGAACTTTTTGGCCTGGTTGACTCGGGTCTCCATGTCATGCTCTGAGGTGTTGAACTTGATCTTAAGCTTTTTCGACTCAACGGAGTCGGTCTTTTTCTTTTCCTTCTTTTTCTGATAAAGGAATTTGCCGGCCTCGATGATGCGACAAACCGGCGGATTGGCTTTGGCCGTGATTAAAACCAAGTCGAGGCCTTCTTCTCGAGCCTTATTTAAAGACTGTTCCAGATTGAAGACGCCGAGCTGCTTTCCATCCGGGCCGACTAATCTTATCTGATCCGGCGACTTCTTAGCCCACCTCAAACCTTGCTCAATTGCATTGTTGATAAAATACTGATCTATTTTTGTGGATTGGTTAATTGTAAAAGTGGAGACGGTGGGAATCGAACCCACGTCTAGAAAATCAATGACGAGCAGCATCTACGGGCTTAGCCCTCAAGAGGGTCTTCAAGAAGCGTTTAGGGCGCTTCAGAAACAGATTCCTCCGCAAAGGGAGGCAAAAAAACTATGAAAGCTTATCCTGAAACTTTCAGGCGTAAGCGTAGGCGGGGGTTAAACCCCGAAGTGTGTTGACACTTGTAGTTTGCCGAAAGTTTAATAAGGATCCGGCACCTTAACCCGCACCGCGCGCCTCGAGATTCTATCGAAGCCGTTCGTCCCCGTGTTATTCTTCGCCTTTTAAAGATCTTCTAATCCGGCGCTCATCTTCACGTTGCTTGATCTGTTGGCGTTTATCAAATTTCTTTTTTCCTTTAGCCAGACCAACCTCTAGCTTGATCAAGTTCTTTTTAGTATACATTCTTAAAGGCACTAGCGTCAAGCCCCTTTCTTTTATCTTGCCAATCAAGTAGCTTATCTCCTTTTTTTTAAATAGCAAGGGGCGGGGGCGGGTGGCATCGTAGTCGGCCGGCTGGTTGGCCGGTTGATAGGCTGAGATAGTCGCTCCGGTTAAATAAAGACGATTTCCGAGATTGCTAACATAAGAGCCTTTTAGACTAACGCGGCCCAGCTTGGCTGATTTAACCTCAGCTCCGGTTAAAGCCAAACCAGCCTCTATTTTCTCTAGAATTTCATAATCAAAAAATGCCTTTTTATTATTAGCTAATTCCATCTCATTTATTTTACCATTTTTGTCAGTTTCTAGCGAAAATGCTAGAATTGGTCATTCAATTATGGAAAAGACAGTCGCCCAAAAAATCAAAGCAGAGGTTAATCGCGTTCTAGGCGAATTAGGCTGGCCGGATCAAGACTGGCAGATTTATGTGCCCGATCAACCTGAGCACGGCCATTATGCAGTTAACACGGCGATGGTTTTAGCTCGGCCAATGAAATCTGATCCGATGAAGCTAGCCGCTGAGCTAGCCAAAAGAATCGAGGGCTATCAAGCTAAAATAGCTAAGCCGGGCTTCATTAACTTTTTTTTAACAGCCGAACAGCTTAATCAAGAATGGCAGAACCTAATGTCTGGTCTTGATCGGCAGATAACAGTCGATCAGGTTAAGAAAATTCAGGTTGAGTTTGTTTCGGCTAATCCAACCGGCCCCTTAACGCTGGGTAACGGCCGGGGTGGTTTTTTTGGAGATGTCCTGGGCAACGTCCTCGCCCGGGTCGGCCACCAAGTTGTCAAAGAGTATTACGTTAATGATGCCGGCTTTCAGGTTCGACGCTTAGGCGAATCAGTCTTGGGTCATCCCGAGGCGACCTATCGAGGTGATTATATCGAAGAGTTAAAAAAGATTGTTAAAAGCCGGGATCCGGACGAAGCCGGCCGCGAAGCCGCCGACCATATCTTGGAGAAAATGATCAAGCCGGATGTAAAGAAAATTGGCCTGAAATTTGATACCTGGTTTTCAGAGAGAGAACTCTATCGAAAAAAGGAAGTTGAGGCTACCTTAGCTAAGCTTAAAGAGAGGGGCTTAACTGAGGAAAAAGAAGGAGCTCTTTGGCTGAAAACAACTTCTTTTGGAGACGATAAGGACAGGGTTTTGGTCAAAGCGAGCGGTGAGATGACTTATCTCATGACCGACCTGGCTTATCATCGGAATAAATTTGACCGAGGCTTTGATTTAATCATTGATATCTGGGGAGCTGATCACCAGGGCCATATTCAGCCACTGGTTCAGGGGCTGAAGGCTCTTGATTATCCGGCCCACCAGCTGAAAATTTTAATTGCTCAGTGGGTTAAGGTGCTAAAAGACGGTCAAGAACTGCGTATCTCTAAAAGACGAGGCGCTTATATCACGATTGCTGAATTGGTTGACCAGGTTGGCCTAGATGCCGTCCGCTACTTCTTTTTGGAACGGAGCCTCAATTCCCATCTTAACTTTGATTTTAATTTAGCAGTGAAAAGATCATCAGATAATCCAGTTTATTATATTCAATATGCTCACGCTCGGATCAATAGTATTTTCGAGAAACTGAATTATTCCCCCGAGCGAACAGGCAACCCGGAGGCTTTACTTGATCATCCCAGTGAACTTTCGCTGATGGCAACATTGCTTCATTATCCGGAGACGGTGACCAGTATCGCCGAGAGCTATGAAGTTCATAAGCTGCCTCAGTTTTCTAGCCAGCTAGCTTCAGCCCTCCATCAATTTTATCGAGACTGCCCGGTCGCTGATGCTGAACCGATTAAGCAAAAAGCTCGGTTAATGCTATTGTCAACGGTTAAGGGTATTCTTGGTGAATCTTTGCAATTAATGGGCATTAGTGCGCCCAACAAAATGTGATGCCAGAAGAAAAAAATAATATTGTTAAATCAGAGGAGGAGATTCTTAGGTTTTGGGAGCAAAACCGGGTTTTTGAGCAGAGTGTTGCTCAGCGCCAAGGCCGGCCACTATTCTCTTTTTATGATGGTCCGCCCTTCGCCACCGGCCAGCCTCATTACGGCAACCTTCTCCCGTCAACCATTAAAGACGTTGTTCTTCGTTATCAGACAATGAGAGGCCGGTATGTGCCTCGTCGGGTGGGCTGGGACTGCCACGGTCTACCCCTGGAGAATTTGGCCGAACAAGAGCTGAATCAGAAGAGCAAGGCGGACATTGAGCAGTTAGGTATTGATAAATTTAACCAGACCTGCCGTAATTTAGTTTTTCGTTGCTTAGATGAATTTGAGCAAATTCTGAAGAGATTAGGCCGCTGGGCTGATTATGACAACTATTACGCGACGATTGACCCGGAATACACCGAGAGCATTTGGTGGATCTTTAAGCGTCTTTATCAGCAGGGGTTGGTCTATCAGGACTACCGCACGGCTCCCTATTGTCCGCGCTGCGAGACCCCTTTGTCTAATTTTGAGCTGAATCAGCCCGGAGCCTATCGCGACATTAAAGATCTTTCAGTCTTCGTCAAAATTCCGCTGATTGATCAAGAGAAAACCTCTCTTTTGATTTGGACGACTACTCCCTGGACTTTGCCGGCTAATTTTGCGGTGGCGATTAATCCGGAAATCGACTATGTAAAAATTAAGACCGGCTCGGAATTTTTAATTCTGGCCGAGTCGCGGCTATCGGAGATTGAAGAAGACTTTGAGCAGATTGAAACTTTTAAAGGCCGACAGCTGATCGGGCAGGCTTATCAACCGCTCTATGATGTTCCGCCTAGCAATGGCCGGGATTATCGAGTGGTGGAAACTGACTTTGTTTCGACAGAAGAAGGCACCGGCTTAGTTCACCTAGCCGCCTTTGGGCTAGAGGACATGGAGGTGGCTAAGAAACAGAATCTGCCTCTCAAGATTACAGTTGATCGCAGCGGCCGTATGGCCACCGGCTATAATTTGCCCGGGGCGGGCCAGCCGGTTTGGGTGGCCGACCAGGCTATTTTAGAGGATCTTAAAAAACGCCAGTTTCTCTACCGGACTTTGGAAATTGAGCACAGTTATCCCTTTTGTTGGCGTTGTGATCAACGTTTGGTCTATTATCCGGTTACTAGCTGGTATATCGCCGTTGAAAAATTTCGCGATCAATTGGTTAAGAATAACCAGCAAATCAATTGGGTTCCCGCACATATTAAGAACGGTCGTTTCGGTCGATGGCTAGAGGGGGCCCGTGATTGGGCCGTATCGCGAAACCGCTACTGGGGAGCGCCTATCCCGATCTGGCAATCAGAAAAAGGCGAGACGGTTGTGATTGGTTCGCGTGAAGACTTAAGGCAGCAGAAGTTCAGTGATAATCGCTATTGGCTGATGCGGCACGGTGAAGCTGAAAGCAATGTTCAGAAAGTTTTAATTGATCGCGATAACGGCTATCCATTAACAGAATTGGGCCGGAAGCAGGTTCTAGCTACGGCCAAGAAGCTGAAAAAGGAGAACAAAATCGATGTTATTCTTTCTTCTAATTTAACTCGAGCCCGGCAGACGGCGGAAATAGTTGGGGAAATTTTAGGGATTGAGCCTCGGTTTTATTCGGAACTGGGTGAGCATCAATTTGGTGTCGCTAACGGAAAATCGATCAAAGAATATTACCAATTCTTTGACTCTTCGGATGAGTTCTTAACCCGAACCCCGGAAGGTGGTGAGACCGGATTAGCTGTGAGGCAGAGAATCTATCAGTTTTTAAAGGACCAGGATCAAAAGTATCAGGGAGCCAATGTCTTAATTATCGGCCATCGGGGTCCGCTTCGATACTTGGAGTCGGCCTGTCTCGGTTTAACTGAAAAAGAGCATACCGCCCGCCGCTCTGAATTAGGCCTTGATTTTGCTGAAGTCCGAGAGTTGAAATTTGCTCAAATGCCCTTCAATGAAGAGGGTCGGATTGACTTTCATCGTCCCTATATCGACCAGATTGAATTTTATTCGCCTTCCGGAGAAAAGATGAAGAGAGTCGAAGAGGTTTTTGATTGTTGGTACGAATCAGGCGCGATGCCCTACGCTCAGTTTCATTATCCGTTTGAAAATCAGGAACAGACAAAAGAATTTTTTCCAGCTGACTTTATTACTGAAGCTTTAGAGCAAACTCGGGGCTGGTTTTACACTTTGCACGTTCTGGCGACTGCCTTAACCTTGAAAGATGACGGCCTGGGTCAAAACCAACCAGCCTTTAAAAACGTTATTGCCCACGGTCTAATTCTCTCCGAGAGCGGCGAAAAACTATCTAAGCACGTCAAGAACTATCAACCGCCTCAAGTCATCCTTGATCGTTATGGAGCTGACGCGCTACGTTTTTATTTTCTGAATCAGTCTTCGCTGGGCGGCAACTACGTGGTGGCCGAAGACAAGGTCAACGAGGTGATGCAGAAGATAATTAGCACCTTCGATAACTGCGCCTCGTTCTATTTGACTTATGCTCCGGAAATTGAATTGGACGATCAAATTCCATTCAGCCCGAACCTGCTTGACCAATGGATGCTTTCTCGTCTTCATGCGGTGGGCCGACAGTTGATTCAAGAAATGGAGGCTTATCGGGTCGATCGAGTCGCCCGTCTTTTCGTAGACCTAATCGATGATTTTTCTAATTGGTATATTCGGCGCTCTCGACCCCGCCTGCAAAACCCGGGCCCAGAAACAGAAACTGCAGCCAAGATGTTGCGATACTTTCTTTTGAGTATTAGCAATTTGATGGCTCCGTTAACCCCCTTTATTAGTGAAAAAGTTTATCGCTCTTTAAGGTCCCAGAACCAATCAATTTCGGTTCACCTACAGGACTACTTTGAACCTCAAGAAGATTTAATTAATCCAGAAATAGAAGCAGAGATGACTCGGGTCAGAGAAATTGTCCGATTGTCTTTGCAGGCCCGCGCTAAAGCCGGCCTAAAAGTGAGGCAGCCCTTGGCCGAACTGAGAGTTCAGGGTCCAGCCTTAAAAAATCAAGATTTAAATGAGTTAATTAGCCAAGAGATAAACGTGCGCCGGGTATCTTTTGAAGAAAGCCTTAAAGAAGAGTCCGGCTGGGTTCAGGCTGAAGAAGGCAGCCTAAAGCTCGCTGTCGACACCCGGTTGAGCAAAGACTTAGAAGAAGAAGGCCAAATTAGAGAGGTTGTCCGGACGATCAAGAATCTGAGAAAAAAAGCCGGCCTGAAGCCGTCCGATCCGGCTACTGTCTATTATTGGGGAGCCGAAGAGCCGGTTCAGCTTCTCGAAAAATATCGTTCTGAGATTGAGAAAAATAATCAAGCTATTGATTTAAAATCGCCCGAGGGCCGGCCACCGGCCGAAAGCCAAGAAGTTGTTTTAGACGGCCAGAAGCTCTTTTTAGCCATTGAACCCGATCATGTTTCTTAAAGAGAAGACGGAAGCCGTGGTACTAGGCCGCCAAGCAATCAGCGAAGCCGACAGCCAGATTATTTTATTAACTGATCGCTTCGGCAAGCTTAAAGCTGTCGCTCGTGGGGAGAGAAAAATTCTTTCAAAATTAAGGGGTGGCTTAGGGCTCTTTAGCTGGAGCGAGATTGAATTGGTTTTTGGTTATCGCCAGCCGATTATTACCGCGGCTCGACCGAAAACACCGTTTGCTAACCTAAGCCGAGACTGGGCGAGGTTTATAGTGGCTCGGAAAATGACCCAAGACGTTGAAGCGCTAACGCCTTGGCGTCTGCCAGATGACAACACTTGGTTTCTCTATCTGGGGGCGCTGCATGCCCTGAATCTGATGAAGAAGCACTATCAACGCCTTTATTATTATTTTCTTTGGACGCTAATGAACAGCTGGGGCTATCAGATCGACCTTCAAAAATGCGCCCGCTGTTCAAATCACCTTAAATCTGAAGTCTGCTATTTAATTGCCCAGGACGGAATAGTCTGTCCGGGCTGCCGGAAGGATGAGGATTTTTTAGAAAAGATCTCGCCTAATACTATCAAAATTCTCCGTTTAATTGCGGAAAAAGATAAAGCTTGCTTAGCCCGGATTAAGACTAGTCCAGAAGATCAAAAAAATCTGGAGAAAGTTTCGCGATTTTTTCTCGATTCGGTCCGCCAAGACCAGTCTTCTAGCCTAATTAAATCTTAGGCAAACTCAATCTTGTTAGGCCTTTTTTATCTTTTGAGTTATAATAACCATTGGTTATATAGATTTTATTATGTCCAAGATTACGAAGATTATTTTAGTTTTTCTTCTGATAGCAGCGGTGGCTTTAGCCGTAGTAATCTGGTTTCTTTACCAGAAGAACGTTGCTTCTCGCGGTGATGTTTTTTTGGAGCTAATTGCTCCGGAATCGATTGTGGTCGGGGAGTCGGTAGACTATACCTTGAGAATTAAGAACCAGGGCAATTTTGCCTTATCGAACGCCGAGCTAATGTTTGAATTCCCTCGCTATGTCCGGCCGATTGATCCCGACGAAAGCATGGTCCGCCAAAAGCTAGAGCAAGATATTTATCCAGGCCAGGAACAGCAGTTTACTTTCCGGGCCAAAGTTTTTGGGCAAGAAAAAGAAGTTTTAACTGCTAAGGCCAGGCTGGATTATCAGGTCGAAGGGTTGCGCGTTTACTATAGCGCCGATACTTCGGCGACTACGACAATCTCGGAAGTTCCATTAACGCTAGAGTTCAGCTTACCTCAAACGGCCGCTCCGGGAGAAGACTTTCAATTTTCCTTAAATTATTTTTCCGCTCTAGATGAAACTCTGGAAAATGTGGGCATTAGATTTTCGGCCACCCGAGGCTTTGAATTAAAAGAAAGCTCTCCAGTCGGGTCTAACGAACCGGGCGAATGGCAGATTCCCTTTTTAGTATCTCAAGACGGCGGACGAATCCGCCTGACCGGGCAGGCCAGTCCAGACGTTCCAGAGGTGGTCTTAAGCGCTCAGCTGGGAATTTGGACCGAACAGGGCTTTGCGCCGCTGAAGCGAATCAGCCAGAAGATTGAAATTTCTGATGCACCCCTTCACCTGGCTTTGCAGATTAACGGCTCCTTTGATTATGTTGCCAACCCCGGCGACTCATTACATTATCAAATATATTTCCGAAACGTTACCGAACGTCCCCTGGAAAACCAGTTCATAACGATTTATCTCAAGGGCGACTACTTTGATTTAAATACTCTTCGGGCCACTCGGGCCACTTATCAACCCGGGCACAGTTCGATTCTTTGGGACTGGCGGGTTATTCCGGAGCTAAGGTTTCTCGATCGGGACGAGGAGGGGCAAGTTGATTTTTGGATTGATTTGAAAGAGGAGTGGCCGATTCGGAGTCTAAGTCCGCAAGTTGAAATCGAGGTCGAGATCGGCAGTATGCGGAATATCTTTGCTACTAAAATCAATTCGCAGCTCGAGCTGGTTCAAGAGGTTTATGCTGGGGATGAGTTTTTTGAAGACGAGGGACCAATTCCGCTTCAATTAGGCGAAACGACTCTCTACACCGTCTTTTGGCGGCTGACGAATACTTATAACGAGGTTGATGATGTTTGGGTCGCGGTTGATTTGCCTTCGGAGACGATGTTTGCCGACCGTCTTTTTCCAGATGAAGAGGCTGGACGCTTGAGTTTGCAAGGCGAGGGCGACCGCCTGGTTTGGGATGTCGGCCATCTGGAGCCAGACCAACAGGCTATCTTAGCCTTTCAACTGGTGGTCCAGCCACAAAGCATAGAGACGCTCCAAAGTCCGCTGATTGGGCCAGCCGAGGGCCGCGGCCGCGATCTCTGGACTAACCAGGTTCTTTCCTTTGCAGCCTTGGGGGTTAATGAGGTCAGCCAGATGCCGGAAGAAAGTCCATTTAATTAAATTTTATTATGGCGGAAGAGAAAACAATGAAAGAAATTGTTTCCTTGCTTAAACGAAGGGGTTTCGTCTATCCCTCTTCTGAAATTTACGGGGGGTTTGGAGCTAGTTACGATTACGGCCCACTGGGAGTCGAGATGATTAATAATATTAAGAATCTCTGGCGAGCCGACGTGATCAGAGCCCATACGCAGGTAGTTGAGGCAGATGGCGCAATCATTCTTAATCCCAGAACCTGGGAGGCTTCAGGCCACCTGGGAAGCGGCTTTGCTGATTCTCTGGTTGAGTGCCAGCAGTGCCATCACCGCTTCAAAGAAGAAGAGATTAAAGACCAGCAGTGTCCGGATTGCGGTGGCAAGACAACAGAGCCGCGTAGCTACAATCTAATGATGAAGACTTTTGTTGGGCCGGTTGAAAACACTCAAAGCCAGGCCTATCTCCGTCCGGAAACCTGCCAAAGTATATTTTTAAATTTTCGCCTGGTAACTGATTCCATGAGAATGAAACTGCCCTTTGGCGTGGCTCAAATTGGCAAATCTTTTCGTAATGAGATTAATCCTAAAAATTTTCTTTATCGACAGAGAGAGTTTGAACAAATGGAGATGGAGTGGTTCACGCCTGAGGCCGAGGCTAAAGAATGGTTTGAGTATTGGAAAGAGAGGCGGCTACAGTGGTATCTGGATCTGGGGCTTAAAAAAGAGAATCTGAGGCTATACGAAGTGCCAGCAGATGAGTTGGCTCACTATGCCCGCCGAGCCGTCGATGTCGAATACAAGTTTCCCTTTGGATGGCACGAGATTGAAGGCATTCATAATCGCGGCGACTTTGATTTAAGTAATCACTCTCGGCACAGTGGCCGGGAATTAAAATACAGCGACGCTGATTATCCGGAGCCGTTCTACCCTCATGTCATCGAAACCTCGGCCGGGGTTGGCCGGCTCATGCTGGCTTTTATCTGCGACGCCTATCAAAAGATTAGCGGTGGCCGCGACCAGGAAAGCCAGCGGAGTGAGGAGGTGGTGATGCAGCTGTCTCCAAAGCTGGCCCCGGTAGAGGTAGCGGTTTTCCCTTTAATGAAAAAGCCGGAGCTGGTTGCTAAAGCGAAAGAAGTTTTTGAACAGCTGAAATTTTCTTTTCGGGTTCAGTACGACGAAACCGGTTCGATTGGACGGCGCTACCGCCGTCAAGATGAAATCGGCACCTATTTATCAGTGACCATTGACTTCGACAGCCTGAAACAGCAAGATGTGACTGTGCGCGACAGGATCTCAATGAAGCAGGTTCGGGTCGAGATAAAAAACCTGCCCTCGGCTCTGAAGCAATTTTTAACCAAAGGAAGTTTTAATGAAGGTTAATCGTTACAGACTTAAAAACGGATTAAGGGTCATTACGATTCCTCGTCCGGGCGCTAGGGCCGTTACCTTGTTCGCCTTTGCCGGAACCGGCTCGGCCTATGAATCGAAAAAAGTCGCCGGGGTGTCTCACTTTCTGGAACATCTGATGTTCAAAGGAACAGTTAAGCGGCCGACTCCTCTAGCCGTGGCCGAAACCATTGACTCAATTGGTGGTGTCATGAACGCCTTTACCGGGCGGGAATACACTGGTTATTTCGCCAAAGTTAACGCTCGCCATTTTGATACGGCTTTAGACTGGCTGAGTGATATTTATCTTAATGCTAAGCTCAATGAGGACGATATTAGCCGGGAAAAAGGAGTTATTCTGGAGGAGCTGAACATGTATTTAGACACGCCGATGCAGTATGTTGAGGAGCTCTGGTACAATCTTCTTTATGATGGGCATCCTCTCGGTCAGGACATTATCGGCACCCGGTCAAGCATCAAGCAAATGAACCGCCGCCAGCTGTTAGAGCACCGCCGCTCTTACTATCATGCCGGGAATACAACGGTTGTCTTGGCCGGACGGTTTGATTCTTCTTCAGAAGTGATCAAAAAGATTAGCCAAGCCTTTGCTGGCCTTCCTTCGGGAAAAGAACAGAAAAATCCGCCCCGACTGGCAGAAAAGCAAAGCCGGCCCGGAATTAAAGTTCGATATAAAAAAACAGACCAGACCCATTTTTGCCTCGGAGTGAGAGGCTATTCGCTGCGCCAGCCGGAGAGATTTCCTCAGGCTGTGCTAGCCACTTTACTCGGTGGCAATATGAGCTCTCGCCTCTTTTCATTGATTCGGGAGAAGAGCGGGCTAGCCTATTATGTTCGCACTTCAGCCGATACTCTGCGGGATACCGGATTTTTGGTCACCCAAGCCGGGGTGGACAACCGCCGGATCGATCGGGCCATAGAATTGATTCTTTCCGAGTATCAGCGGACCAAAGAAGAGCTAGTTCCGGAAGCGGAGCTTCAAAAAGCTAAAGAATATTTAAAGGGAGTTCTCTGGCTGTCCTTGGAACAAGCGGAAAACTTGGCTAGCTACTATGCTCAGTACGAGGTGCTGGGATTAAAGCCAATGACACCGGAAGAGGTTTGTCGGAGAATTGATCAGGTTGACGCGAACTCGATTCGTCGACTAGCTCGAAATATTTTCCAGAATCAAAACCTAAACCTGGCCTTAATTGGGCCAAGTCGGGCGAGCCAGTTTAACAAAATATTAAAAATAACGTAGAATAGGTTAATAAATAATTGATTATGGAAAAGCCAGTCTATAATTTAGATTTATCCTGGCGGACGATCGTTCGGGTAGTTCTGACAATTGCTCTAGTCGCCTTGCTTTTTGTTTTGAGAGATCTGGCGATCAGTTTCATTTTTGCCTTAGTTCTAGCTGTTTTGTTAAAGTCAGCCATTGTTTTCTTTTATCACCACGGAATTCCTTATTGGGCTTCGGTTCTCTTAACTTATGGTCTGGTTTTTGGGGTGTTTGCTCTCTTGCTCTACTTAAGCATTCCATTGATTTTTGTTGAGGTTAAAAACTTGGCCGCGGTTCTGCCGGAGTACTTGAGCCAAGTTGGCCCGTTCTTTTCGGCCATTGGCTTGGATATTAGTGCAATTGGCGAGTGGGCTCAGGAGAGTCTGCTACTTCGAGCTCCGGAGAATATTCTTCAAGCCCTCGGTTCGGTTATGGGCGGCTTGGCTAATACCGGGTTTGTTTTGTTAATGGCCCTGTTTATTTCTTTGGAGAGAAAAGGAGTGGAGTCAGTGATTGCCCTTTTGGCGCCGGCCCAATATCAAAAGAGAGTCGTTAAGGCTTGGACCCGAAGCCGGCAACAGGTGACTCACTGGTTTGGCACCAGGATTATTTCTTCGCTCTTTGTCGTCGCCGCCTACTTCTTGGTTTATCAACTGTTCGGAGTCAACGCGGCTTTAGTCTTAGCTTTAATTGCTGGTGCGGCTAACTTTATCCCCTACATTGGTTCTTTGGTGGCGGCCCTAATGGGCGCGGGTATTGCTGCTTTGCAAATTAACTGGATTATGGCCTTAATTTTACTGGTTATTCTCTTTATTATTCAGGCCATCGAGGCGTATGTTTTAACTCCTTTGTTGACGCGGAAGGCGACCGGTTTACCGCCCTACATGATTTTGCTGGCTCTAGCCATTGGGGGCACCCTCTTTGGTATAGTTGGGGCCTTTTTAGCAATTCCAATGACCGCCATCATCTATCGGTTCGTTATTGATATGAAGGGCGGCGAATACTATGCTGAAGAACAGGGAACAGAAGTAACAATATGAAGGCAACTAACCAAAAGGTCTATATTTCGACGGCTATTGACTATGCCAATGCCGAGGCTCATCTCGGTCATGCTTTAGAGAAGGTTCAGGCCGATGTCTTAGCTCGCTATTATCGGGCTCGGGGCCGGGAAGTTTTTTTCTTAACTGGGACCGATGAAAACAGTCTCGGCACCGTTCGAGCGGCTAAAGAGAAAAAGGTCCCGGTCCGGAGCTTCGTCAAGGAAAAATCCGATCATTTTTATAAATTGAGAGAGGCTCTCGACCTCTCCTTTGACGATTTTATCCGTACCACCGAAAAGAGACACGCCCAGGCGGTTCAGAAACTCTGGAAAAAGGTTAAGCCCGATATTTATCTTAAAAAATATCGCGGGCTACTTTGTAGCAACTGCGAAACTTACTTTAAAAAAGAAGAAGCTCCGGACGGATGTTGTCCGGTTCATGGCGTCAAACTGGAGGAGGTTGAAGAAGAGAACTACTTTTTTAAGCTTTCTCGATATCAGAAGCAGCTGAAAAAGATCATTGAGAGCGACGAGTTAAAGATAATTCCTGAATCGCGCAAGAATGAAGTTTTAAGCTTTATTAACCAAGGACTAGAAGACATTTGTATCTCTCGCTCCAGCCAAAGGATGCAGGATTGGGGAATCAAGACTCCGGAAGACGAGACGCAGACTGTTTGGTGTTGGTTTGACGCGCTGATTAATTACATCAGCGCCTTAGACTACGGAAAAGACGGTCAGAAGTTTAAGGACTGGTGGGTTGATAATCCCAGAAAGATCCATTGTATCGGTAAAGACATTATTAAGTTCCATGCTGTCTATTGGCCGGCCTTCTTGCTGGCGGCCGGGCTTCCCCTGCCTCAAGTCATTCTGACCCATGGCTGGCTGACAGTTGACGGGCAAAAGATGTCGAAAAGCCGCGGCACAGGGGTAGATCCTTTCAAATTAAGCCGGGATTACGGAAGCGATGCCGTTCGTTATTTCCTCCTGCGCGAGATTCCGCCGACTAAGGACGGCGACTTCAGTTTGACCAAGTTCAAAGAACGCTATAATGCTGATTTAGCTAGCGGCTTGGGTAATTTATTCTCCCGGGTCAACAAACTGGCTCGAGAAATGAAAGTGGAGCCTGGGCTGGCTGGTCTGGAAACAGAACAGGCGATCAAGGAGGTTCAGCAGGAATATGTTCAGGCCATGGCTCGGTATGATTTTCGCGAAGCTCTAATGTCAGTCTGGAATTTAATTGCTTTTTGCGATCAATATATTGAGCAAGAAGAGCCTTGGAAGGGCGAAGAGGGTTCGGCAGAGGTCGTGGCGGACTTGTTGTTTGTTCTGGGAAAAATTGCCAAGTTGCTCCAACCATTTTTACCCCAAGCCAGTCAACGAATGACCGATCAGCTGGCTGGTAAAAAAGAATCAGGCAATCTTTTCCCCCGTCTTAAATGATTGATACCCACGCCCATCTGAATTTAGAGGATTTTGATCAAGACCGATTAAAGGTAATTTCTTCTTGCCAGGAAGCCGGGATTAAGGTCATCAATGCCGGCATTGATTATCAAAGCTCGGTTCGGGCCATTAGTTTGGCTCAAGAGAAGGGGTTTTATGCTTCAGTCGGCGTCCATCCCAATAGCCCCTCGGAAGATCCGGACAAGCTATCCGATCTGATCGACCAGCCGGGAGTCGTGGCGATCGGCGAAACCGGCCTTGATTTTTATCGTCAGCCCGATGATGCGACCGAGAAGCATAGGCAACGAGAGCTGTTTTTGTCTCAAGGGCAGTTGGCCCGGCGAGCGGGCCTTCCTTTAATTATCCATTGCCGCCGGGCTTATCCGGAGTTAATGCTTTTGCTCCGTCGCGAACTAAAAGGCGTTCCCGGAGTAATTCATTCTTTTTCCGGTTCTTTAACCGAAGCTCGAGAGCTGCTTCATTTAGGTTATTATTTGGGGTTCAACGGGCTGGTCTTTAAGCAAGATTTAGAGGAAGTCATTATCAGCACGCCGCTAGAAAGAATATTGATTGAGACAGATTCTCCGTTCTTGGCGCCGCCTTCAATCAACCAAAGCCGGAACGTCCCCTACTTAGGTTTGCGTCCAGTGGTCGAGAAAATTGCTTTTATTAAAAAAGTTTCAACGGTCGAAATAATTGATTTAGCCGATAAAAACGCTTATCATTTATTTCAGCTAGATAAACATGAGTAGCTACCATCCCCAATCAGTTGAGAAAAAGTGGCAGTCAGTTTGGGAGCAAGAAAAGGTCTATCAGGTTGACCTTGATCAGGCGGCCCGGCCTTTTTATAACCTAATGATGTTTCCCTATCCTTCAGCCGAGGGGCTGCATATTGGAAACATGTATGCTTTCGTCCACAGCGACGCCTATGGCCGTTATATCCGCCTCCAGGGATATGATGTTTTTGAGCCGATTGGCCTAGACGGATTTGGCATCCATAGTGAGAACTATGCTCTAAAGATTAAAGAGCACATCCGCGATGTCAGCGCCCGGACCGAGAAGAAATTCTACCAGCAGCTGAGAGCGATTGGCAACGCCTATGACTGGAGCCGAACCCTGGAAACTTATCATCCGGACTATTATCGCTGGACGCAGTGGCTATTCCTTCAGATGTATGAAAAAGGGCTCGCTTATCGTCGGTCTTCCCAGGTTAATTGGTGTCCGTCGTGCCAGACGGTCTTAGCCGACGAGCAAGTTATTGACGGACGGTGCGAGCGGTGCGAAAGCTTGGTTGAGTATAAAGAAATGGAGCAGTGGTTTTGGCGAATTACTGATTATGCCGAAAAGCTTTATTATAATCTTGATCAGATTGACTGGAGCGACGAGGTTAAAACAGCTCAGAAAAATTGGATTGGCCGGAGCGAAGGAGCCAAAATACGTTTTTCTGTCAAAGCCGGCCGCCAGAAATCTGAAATAGAGGTATTTACCACCCGTCCCGATACTCTGTTCGGCTGTACCTATCTAGTCCTTTCTTCTCAGCATAAACTGATTGAAGAGTTCAAAGAAGAAATTAAAAATTATGATCAGCTGGCCGCCTATCTGAAACAAATCACTACGGGATCAGACGAAAGCCGGGAGAAAATCGGACTGAGACTGGAGGGCTGGATGGCCGTTAACCCAGTTAATAATCAAGAAATTCCAGTTTTCGTTGCCAATTATATTTTAGCTGATTACGGAACCGGAGCGATTATGGCAGTTCCGGCTCATGATCAGCGCGACTGGGAGTTTGCTAAACAGAACCACCTGGAGATACTTTCGGTGGTCAGGCCGGCTGAAGGCGAATGGACCGAAGATCGGCCCTATCTCGAAGAAGGGGTCGGGGTTAACTCTGATTTTTTAAATGGCCTGCCGACCGAAAGCGCCAAGGAAAGGATGATTAACTGGCTGGAGCAACAAGGGGTTGGACAGAGAGAAATCGCCTATCGCTTGCGCGACTGGTGTGTAAGTCGCCAGCGGTATTGGGGACCGCCGATTCCGATGGTCTACTGCGAGCAATGCGGGTGGCAGCCGGTGCCGGAGGAAGAATTACCGGTGCGCTTGCCGGATATTGAAGATTTTCAGCCAGATGGATCTGGCCGGGGGCCGTTAAGCAAGGTTCCGGATTTTTACCAAACCACCTGTCCGAAGTGCCAAGGGCCCGCTCGCCGAGAAACAGATGTTTCTGACCCTTTTGTTGATTCTGCCTGGTACTATTTACGCTATCTTTGCACCGATTTTAACGATCGAGCTCTGGAACCAAAAAGAATGGCGCGCTGGCTACCGGTTGATATGTATATTGGCGGTCGGGAGCACAGCGTCTTGCATTTGCTCTACGTGCGATTTGTCTCGATGGTTTTGCATGAACTGGGCTATGTTCCGGAGGGAGAGCCGTTCAAAAGATTTCGAGCTCACGGCCTGTTGATTAAAGACGGGGCCAAGATCAGCAAGTCCCGGGGAAACATTGTTAACCCCGACAAGTATCTTACTGAATACGGCACGGATGCCGTCCGGCTGTATTTGATGTTTTTGGGCGACATGAGACAGGGGGGCGACTGGCGGGATGGCGGGCTAAACGGCATGGTCCGTTTTATCAATCGAATCTGGTCGCTTTATCAGCAGCCTCGCCAAGAGAACAGTAGCGAAGAGGCAGATCGAATGATGGCTCGGGCGATTAAAAAAATATCTGAGGACCTCGACCAGCTTAAGTTTAATATAGCTATTGCTCAGCTTATGACGATAGTCAATGAGCTTAAAGGTCAAGAAAAGGTAGCGATGAAGCACCTGGAACAGCTGGCCATAATGTTAGGACCTTTTGCGCCCCATCTGGCTGAGGAGCTCTGGCAAGAGCAGTTAAATAAAAAACAAGAACCTTTTTGTTCCGTCTTTGCCCAGAAATGGCCGAGCTATGACCAGGCAATGGTAGAAAAGAAACAGGTTACCTTGATTGTTCAGGTTGATGGCAAGCTGAGAGATCGTCTGCAGCTGCCGGCGGGGCTAGATCAGACCGCGGTTGAGGAAAAGGCTCGAGCTTCGGCTAGAGCTCAGAAGTTCATTGCCGGGCAAGAGATCGTTAAGATCGCTTTTGTGCCGGATCGCCTTATTAATTTTGTGACGAAGTCATGAGAAAAAGCGTTTTAATTTGCGGACAAGCCGGGCAAGGCATCAACTTTACGGCAACGCTGCTAGGCAGGGTTCTCTCTTCGGCTGGATATTACGTCTTTATTTATCGCGACTACGGTTCCTTGATCCGGGGTGGCCATAATTTTAATATTGTAACTTTTTCTGATTCTCCGGTTCACTCTCACGACAATAAATTTGAAGCTGTGATCGATCTTGACCAGAAGGCTGCTCAACATCGGTCTAATCTGGTCAAAGGAGCTTTAGTTTTAAATAAAGAAAAAGCCAGTCAGGAAAATTGGCCCGAAGATATTTTAGAAAGCAAATATCAGGTAAATAATTTCCTGTTGGGGTTTTTAGTTGGCGGCTGGGGCCTGCCCAGAAAATTATTAATTCAATCAACTAAGCGGGAGCTCAAGGAGTGGACTCAAGCGGTTAAAGCGATGAATTGGGGCTATGAGCAGGCCTCGCCCCGAGAAGAGCTGCCGGTTCGTTCAGTGGCCGGTCATTACTTCTTAACCGGCACGAATGGTGTTTCTTCCGGGGCGATTGCTTCCGGTTTAGATGTCTACTTGTCTTATCCGATGACTCCAGCTACCGGGGTTCTGGTCGAGCTAGCCCGTCAGGCCAAAACAAGAAAGATATTAGTGGCGCAGCTGGAAGATGAAGTTAGTGTCATTAACAGCGCTCTCGGGGCAAGCTATGGTGGGGCGATGACGATGGTTGGTACATCGGGCGGCGGTTTTGCCCTGATGACTGAAGCCATCAGCCTGGCTGGAATGGCTGAGATTCCTCTGGTTATTTATCTCTCTCAGCGGACCGGGCCCTCGACCGGTGTCCCGACCTATACTGCTCAGGGCGACCTAACTTTTGCTCGTTTTGCCGGCCATGGAGAGTTTCCGCGAGTAGTGGTGGCGCCGGGCAATCCTCAAGAAGCGATTGATCGAACCATGGAAGCCTTCTATTTAGCCTATCGCTACCGCCTGCCGGCAATTATTTTAAGCGATAAGCATCTGAGCGAGAGCTATTATACCTTCGATAACCTGAGCTATCCTCGGATCAGGCCGGATAGGTTTGTAGTCAACCGACCGGGCCGGGATTATCAAAGTTATGCTTTGACCGCCAATGGTATTTCTCCTCGGGCGGTGCCGGGACAAGCAACCTGGGTCAGAGCCAATAGTTATGAGCACGATCAACTTGGTTTTACGACCGAAGAAGCATCAATGATTCAGAAGATGAATGAAAAGAGACTCAGAAAAGAAAAAGCCTTAGGCCAGATGGTCCAAAAGTGGCAACCGGTTCGATCCTGGGGTCGGGGCCGGAATTTGATCATCGGTTGGGGCTCGACTCAGGGGGCGATTCGTGACAGCTTGTCAGAGTTGCCGGGGTATCGTTTTCTCCAGGTCTCTTATCTGGCTCCTTTCCCCAGAGATGAGGTACAACAGGCCATTAAACGGGCCGAGAAGGTCATCCTGGTTGAAAATAATGCTACCGGATTATTGGGACAGCTTATTGCCATGGAAACCGGTCATTTAATAAAAGATAAAATTTTAAAGTTTGACGGTCGGCCCTTCGCAGCTGATGAATTGGTTGACCGGATTAAAAAGATATCATGAGTTCAGATTTTGATACCTCGCAAGTTAATACCTGGTGTCCGGGCTGTTTAAACAACGTTGTTCTGAGAAGCGTTAAAAAAACCTTGACGGCTCTGGCCGAGTCGGGTGTAAACAAGAGGAATTTAGTTGCCGTAGCCGACATCGGCTGCGCCGGAAAGTTTTACGACTATCTTAATGTTAACGGTTTTTATGCTCTGCATGGTCGGGCTCTGCCGACGGCTTTCGGCATTAAAATGGCTAACCCCGAACTGAAAGTTTTGGCTTTTCTGGGTGATGGCGGGGCTTACGCCGAGGGGTTGAACCATCTGGTCCATTTAGCCCGGCTTAATCCTGATTTGACGGCGCTAGTTTTAAATAATCGCATCTTTGCTCTAACTATTGGCCAAGTGACTCCGGTAACCGAAAAGGGGTATCGGGGGAGCACGACGCCGGAGGGGTCGGTGGACTCTCCGTACAATCCGCTGTCAGTCGCCCTTTCGGCTCAAGCTTCTTTTATCGCCCGAGTTTCGCCTCTTGATCCGGCGTCGATGGAGGCGGTGATAACAAAAGCCATCAACCATAAAGGCTTTTCACTGGTGGAAGTTATCCAGCCTTGCATTACTTTTCGTTTAAGCGATCTACAGCGGTTGAAAGAAAAATGTTATTCAGTTGCAGGCCATCAAGAGGGAGATTATTTAAAAGCTCGAGAAGTTATCGAATCTTGGAATTACGAAAATGGGCGGATCCCACTGGGAATCTTTTATCGGGTCAATCGGCCAACTTGGGAAGAAAGACATCAGGTGAGAAACTGGTTTCGGCTGAAGAGAAGGATCGATAAATCAGCCTTAAAAAAAGAATGGCGATGAAGCAGACTCGACCTAAAGTCGCGGTAATTGGCGGTGGCACCGGCATATTTTCAGTACTTTCCGGCCTCAAAAATCAACCGGTTGAGCTTTCGGCCATCGTTTCAATGGCTGACAGCGGTGGGTCGACCGGCCGGCTAAGAGAGGAGTTTGGGGTGCTACCGCCGGGCGACATTAGAATGGCCTTAATTGCTTTATCTGAACCACGCCAGACTCTAGCAGAACTGTTTACCTATCGCTTTGCCGGCGATTCGCTGAATCACAGCTTCGGCAATCTTTTCTTAATTGCTTTGGCCGATATTAAGGGCGGTTTTGCTCAGGGGGTTCATGAAGCCGCTCGAGTGCTAGGCGCTAAAGGCCGGGTCTTCCCGGTAACCCTGGACAACGTTCATCTGCGGGCCAGGCTGGAGAACGGTCAAATTATAGAAGGCGAGGCTAATATTGATTGCCCTAAGCACGATGGCTCTCTGCGGATTGAAAGCATTTACTATGACCAACCCTGTCAGGTTAATCCAGAGGCAACCCAGGCCTTAAAAGAAGCTGACTTTATTATTATTGGACCGGGAGACTTATTTAGTAGTATTATTCCCAACTTAATCGTTCCAGGGGTTAAAGAAGCCCTGGAGGCCTCAAAAGCAGCCAAAGTTTATCTCTGCAACCTGATGACCAAATTCGGCGAAACGAATGGCTTCCGAGGAGAGAATTTTGTCCAAGAGCTGGAAAAATATTTAAGGCCGGATATTTTTGATTGGATTGTCTTTAATAACCATCGGCCTGACCGGCTACGAGTTAAAAAATACGAGCAGGAGCGCTCGGAGATGGTTGAATATTCCATTGAAGCTCTGGCTGATCGCCGGGCCAAAATATTAGAGCGGGACTTGCTGCGTTCGGAGGGGTACGTGCGTCATGATTTTGATAAGATCGCCCAGGTGATTATGGAGATAATTAACGATGGCCAAAATGGCGAAAAAGACTAAGGCTCTGTTCTTGTTTTCGGGTGGCCTCGATTCTTTACTGGGCGCCAAGCTTTTGGAGCAGCAGGGCATTAAGGTAGATCTGGTTTTTTTTGAAAGTTATTTCTTTAAGGCTGATCAAGCCCGTCGATCAGCTCGGGCCAACGGCCTGAAGCTGAAGATTGTCGACTTGTCGGAAGAGCAGCTATCAATTGTTCGGTCACCTCGTCACGGATACGGCAAAGGCTTTAATCCTTGTATTGATTGCCACGCCTTAATGCTGCAAAGAGCTCGCGAAATAATGGACGAGGGCGATTATGATTTTGTCGCTACGGGCGAGGTTTTGGGGCAGCGACCAATGAGCCAAACCAAAGACCGCCTCAAGTTGGTAGAAAAAGAGTCCGGCCTGCAAGGGTTTTTACTCCGGCCGCTTTCGGCCAAGATGATGCAAATAACTATCCCTGAAAAACAGGGGCTGGTGGACCGCCAAAAACTGGAGGACATATCTGGCCGATCCCGGAAAAGACAGCTAGCTTTAGCGAGAAAATTTAAGTTGACCGACTACCCAACCCCGGCCGGGGGCTGCCTTTTGACGGATTTAGAATTTTCTAAAAGACTTAAAGGCTTATTAGAAAAGCGCAAGCAAATTAGCGAATCTGACATTGAACTGTTGAAGGTTGGCCGTCATTACTGGGAGGGAAAACATAAGATTGTAGTCGGCCGGGATGAGGCAGAGAACAAGAGATTGGCCCGATTGGCTGTTTCCGGGGATGTTTTGGTGATGATGAAAAAAGTTGCCGGTCCGACAACGCTAGTTCGCTCTTATGGATCGGGTCGATCGGCTCCGGCCCGGATTATTGAAAAAGCGCGTGAGTTAACTCAGCAACACGCGTCGCGGGCTCGAGGGAAAGAAGTTGAATTTCGAGAGAAGCGAATTTAGTTCTTTTTGGTTAGCCTCTTGATCGCTTCGTCAACCGAGATAAGCTCGGTTTTTTCTTCGGTTCTCAGGCGCCACTCAACCTGGTCTTTGGTTTTTTCAGAGACCACCAGTCTCACCGGCAATCCAATTAGGTCGGCGTCAACCAGCTTTTGTCCGGCGTTTATATCTCGTTCGTCCCATAATACCTCCAGACCCGCTTGGCTTAATTTTTGATAAACTTCTTGAGCTTGTTTGGCGCCGGGTAGTTCGACCAGGTGAAGATCAAAGGGGGCCATGACTTTATTCCAAATAATTCCTTTGTCGTCATGAGAGACTTCAACCCAGGCGCCCATGACTCGGGTGGAGCCGATGCCGTAGCTACCGAACCAGATTGGTTTCTTCTGGTTGTTTTGGTCGGTAAAATAGCCTTGCATCTTCTCGGCGAACCAGGTGCCGAGCGGAAAGATATTGCCAACTTCAATGGCTCTAGTTTCAATAACTTTACCTTTTTGGCACTTGGGACATGGCTGGCCGGCTTGGCCCTTGAAGACTTCTTTGTTTTGCCCCCAGTCACATTGGCTGCAGTAGAAAATCACGTCCTCGCCACCCGGGGCCGGCACCTGGAACTCATGAGTATAGTTTTTAGTGAATACTCCGCCTAAAGCTTCGGTGACTTTACAATCAAAGCCAAGTCTTTCAAAGATTCGAACATAAGCCTCCTTAACTTTTTGATAATAATCCATTAAATCATCTTCGCTAGCATGAGCCGAATAGAGATCTTTCATCATGAACTCCCGGCTTCGCAGGATGCCGCTGCGGGCCCGGGCTTCATTTCGAAACTTGGTTGAAAAGTGGTAAAGATAAATCGGCAGATCAGCATAAGTATTAACTCGTTTTCGGAGCAGATCCATTAATACCTCCTCGTGGGTAAAGGCCAGGCCGTATTCTCGGCCACTGCCATCAGAGAACTGGTACATAATCTCTTTGGCTTTATCCCAGCGACCGGTTTCATGCCAAACACTTTTGGGGGTCATTAAGGGCATTAGCATCTCCTGGCCGCCGATGGCATTCATCTCCTCTCGAATAACTTGATTAATTCGATTAACGACTCGCCAGCCCAACGGTAGTAAGGTCCAAGATCCAGCCATCAGCTGATCAATAAAGCCAGCCCGAACTAGCAGCTGATGGTTAATACTGTCAGCGTTTTTAGGAGGCTCTTTTAAGGTTGTCGGAAACAGTTCAGATGCTTTCATGTTTTGAACGTATTCTAGCAGAAACCGGAGGTCCGAGCAATTTTGAAAGCTTAGCCTTAACACAAAAAGCCCCCGGTCGGAATGCGACCAGGGGCTGGAGACTTTACTCTTCCGAGATGTCATCAAAAATAATCGGGATCAACTTCTTAAACTCTCGGAGCAGGGGTCCGGCGACCTGCCTCATCTGAGGATGAGCTTTTTTCGAGCACCTCATCTTAAAAAAGTGACGCCACTCTCTCAAATTGTAGGTGATCACAATTTCAGTTTTGAGAGAATTGGGGAGCACCGACCTGGCTTCTTGGGGCGAGGCCCCAAGCTCGATTAACTTATTGTAGGCGCTTTCGCAGGTGGCCATAGTTTCCTCCCAAAGGCGATACTTTTCTCGGTCAAAGAAGAAGGGCTTGATTACTTTGATGCCGCGAGACTGATAGTTGCAATAACGCGTCGACTCCTGGGTGTAGGAGCCGATTCGATGGCGAACTATTTCGTGACTCACCCCCCGATCGCATATTACCCGAACGGTGATCTTTTCGTGCTCGAGTATAGACTCGTGGCCCCGCTGAATTAATTTCTTGATCAGGGGGCCGGCCGAATCGGAAGTGATTTTATCTTCCGATTTGTAACAAGTTCGGGCGTATGCCTCTAGCTTTTTTAAGACCTCCTCTCCTTTAACCTCATCTTCAATGACGAAATACGGCTTTAAAATCTCCATAACCATTCGCCTCCTTTCAGTGAGCGGTTAAAAAGAACTCATCTGATTTAGGTAATAACACAAAAACCAAGCTAAGGCAACTAGCTTAACCTCAGCTTTATATAAGTCTATTCTAAAAAAGGCCTGCCGGTGCCGAGGGAGGGACTCGAACCCTCAAGGACTTGCGTCCACATGTGTTTGAGACATGCGTGTCTGCCAGTTCCACCACCCCGGCTTAATCTTTCTGAAAATGGCAGTTTTTCTGACTGCACTTTATTTTACCTTCCTTATTTTTAACAAGCAAGGCGGAGCACTCCGGGCATTTTTCACCGGTCGGTTTATCTGATAAGGCGAATCGGCAGTCAGGATAACGGTTGCAGGCGTAAAAGATCCCTCGGCGACTCTTTTTTTCGACAATCTCGCCGGTCTGACACTCTGGGCAATGAACGCCGGTTTTATTGTTTTTAAACGGCTCGGTAAAGCGACACTTCGGAAAGTTCGAGCAGCCGTAAAATTTGCCATAACGCCCCATCCTAATAATTAATGGGCTTTGACATTCGGGGCAAAGGCGGTCGGTCTTTTCAGTTAAATCTTTCTTCTCAACTGATTGGTACTTGTCTTCAAGATTCTTAGAGAAAGGCTGATAAAAGCTTTTGATCACTTCTGGCCATTTCTTTTTAGCCTGAGCAATCAGGTCTAACTCTTCCTCCATTTTCGCGGTGAACCGGACATCAACAATCTCTGGAAAATGTTGGCTGAGTAATTCGTCAACAATGCGGCCAATTTCAGTCGGCTGAAGTCTTTTTTCTGGATTTTTCTGAACATAGCCGCGCTCCTGAATGGTTGAAATAATTGGCGCATAGGTTGAAGGTCGGCCAATGCCCAGGTTTTCGAGCGCTTTTACCAGAGCCGGCTCCGAATATCGGGCCGGTGGCTGAGTAAAGTGTTGTTCCGCTAAAGTCTTTTTAACAGTTAATTTGTCTTTGGCCTTAAGGTCGGGCAGCGGGTTTTCTTTTAGAGCACTCGGATATATTTTCAAAAAACCGTCAAACTTTATAATCTGTCCGTTGGCTTTTAAAGAATAATCGCCAGCGACTATCTCGGCTGAAGTTTTAATGAGAACGGCTGACGACATTTGCGAGGCCAAAGTTCTTTGCCAGATTAAGCGGTAAAGATTTAGGGCCGGCGGCGTCAGATTGATCCGGTCAGGATGTTGCCAAATATCAGTTGGCCGGATTGCCTCATGAGCCTGCTGGGCTAATTTATCTTGGTTGCGATAAAAGCGCGGCTGGCCCGGCCAGTAATCCGGACCAATTTCTTTTTTTAAATAATCTTCAGCTTGTTTTAGGGCCGATTCAGCCATATTAAGCGAATCGGTTCGGTGGTAGGTAATATAACCCTTTTCGTAAAGATTCTGGGCTAACCGCATGGTCTGACGGCTGGAGAGATTCAGCCTTCGGCCGGCTTCTTGCTGCAGGGTGCTGGTGGTGAAAGGCGGCGAGGGATGGCGCCGGGTTTCTTTCTGCTGAAGCTGGGCAATAATCGGTTCGGATTTTTTCAGTTGCTGAGCTGCCTGACGGGCTTTTTCTTTATCTAGCCCCAGTTGGTCAATTTTCTTGTTTTTAATTTTAACCAGTGTAGCCTCAAAGGTTTTTTTATCTTTTTCGAGAACTGTTTTGACCGTCCAATATTCTTGGGGCTTGAAAGCCTCAATTTCTTTTTCTCTTTCAACTATTAAGTGAACAGCAACTGACTGAACTCGGCCAGCCGAAAGACCTCTCATTACTTTTTTCCAGAGAAAAGGCGAGAGCTGGTAACCGACTAATCGATCTAAGATTCTTCGAGCCTGTTGGGAATTCACTAAATTTAAATCGATATCTCTCGGATTCTTCAGGGCTTCTTTGATTGCCTCAGGGGTGATTTCATGAAAGGTAATTCTCTCAAAATCTTTCAAATTCAGAGCCTGGGCTAGGTGCCAGGCAATGGCCTCGCCTTCTCGATCTTCATCGACGGCCAGAATGACCTGATCGGCCGAAGCGACCTCTTTTTTTAATTGATTAACTGTTTTACGCGCCTTGGTTGGAATGACGTACTGGGGCTCAAAATCATTTTCTAAATCAATGCCGAGCTTGCTCTTGGGTAAATCGCGGACATGACCCAAGCTCGCTAGGCAACGATAATCGGAGCCCAGAATTTTCTCTATGGTTTTTGACTTAGTTGGTGATTCGACGATAACCAGTTTCATCGCTGACAATGTAGCACCATTTAACTAAAAGACCAAGATTGACAACCTGTCTTTTTTGGCTATAATGGCATCGGTTTTTGCTTTTGAGTCTGTCTGCAAGTAGAGAGAAGAGTAATCCCTCCTTGTACTCGGATCTCTTTAAATGCCAGGGTTCGTTGGGTAATCCCAATTGTGTTCTGGTGGCTTGCAGATAGACTCAAAGGCAAAAACCCGGCCTCCGGGCCTTTTTTTAATCGAATAATTATTTGGGCGATATTTCGATTAAAGTGGCTTCGATTAACTCGGTTGCCTGTTCGACCATAGTCTTGGCCCGACCTCTCTCGATCCGGCGATAGGGCCTCAAGACGAAGTCTTTAAGGTTGGATTTATCTTCGGTAGCGGTTCCCAGGCGGAAACGAAGCAGTTCGCGGGTCTGGAGCTGTTGATAAACCGAAGAGACGCCCTTGTGTCCGCCAGCGCTACGGTTAAGGCTAGTCTTAATCTGGCCCAAGGGGAGATCAGCTTCATCGTGAATCAGCCAGATCTGGCCAGGCGCCAGTTGATGTCTCTTAGCCAGGGCGGCTACGGCTCGGCCAGATTCATTCATAAAGGTCAGGGGCTTGGCTAAAAGAACTGATTGCTCGGCAATTTTACCGGCCGAAATCAAGGCCATTTCTCCTCGCTGAAATCGGGGCAATTGGTGTTTTTTGCGCAGCCGGTCAACTGTTTCAAAGCCGAGGTTATGAGGGGTGTTTCGATATTTTCGCCCGGGGTTTCCCAGGCCAACAATCAGGATCATAAGAGCATTATAGCACGACTTGATTATTGATGAAATTTCCATTATAATTAATCAGAATACGGACTTAATTTACTCATGAGAGACTCTTTAAAGAGCTTTTTTTCTTTTTGGTGGGAGGTGATTGAGGTGATCATTTTGGCCTTGTTGATTGTCGTCCCCATTCGATACTTTCTCTTCCAGCCCTTTGTCGTCGATGGCTCCTCGATGGAGCCTAGTTTTTACGACGGGGATTATTTAATTGTCGACCAGATTAGTTATCGCTTTCGCCCTCCGGAGCGGGGCGAAGTGGTTATCTTCTATGCGCCGACCGACCCTTCGCGGCGTTTTATTAAAAGAGTGGTCGGCTTACCGGGTGAAAAACTGGAGACCGTTGATCAGCAGATTTTAATTACTCCCGTGGAGGGGGATCAGTTTTTCTTCGACGACCACTATTCTCAAGCAACTGCCTACCGGAACTTCTCGGTTACCTTAGCCGAGGACCAATACTTTGTTTTGGGCGACAATCGTGATCGCTCTTACGACTCTCGTTTCTGGGGACACTTGCCGGCTGAGAACCTGATCGGCCGGGCGGTTTTGAGGCTTTGGCCCTTAAACCGGATTAACGTCATTAAGCCTTAATCTATGGCCGAAGAAGAGTTTATCCAAACCCCGAAGGGAATGCACGATTTAACTCCGGAAGATTGTGC
This sequence comes from bacterium, assembly GCA_029559515.1. Taxonomy (GTDB): domain Bacteria; phylum Patescibacteriota; class Minisyncoccia; order Minisyncoccales; family UBA1441; genus UBA1441. The sequence goes on along the minus strand of JAKQBO010000020.1, from coordinate 16,742 downwards.
CTACTTTTATCGGATTGAAAATGCTTGCCGGCGCCTGGCGAAAGATTATCGTTTTGACCGAATAGATTTTCCCATTTTAGAAAACGCTTTGCTTTTTAAAAAAGGCACCGGGGCCAACACCGATATCGTTGAAAAACAAATGTATACTCTGAGAACTAAAAGCGGCGAGGTCTTAGCTTTGAGACCCGAGGGGACTCCTTCTGTTGTTCGTTTTTATCTAGAACATGGGGCCAGAACCTGGCCTCAGCCAGTTAAGCTTTGGTATTGGGGCCCCTTTTTCCGCTACGAAAAGGCCCAGGCTGGCCGCTATCGTCAGTTTCACCAATTTGGTTTTGAAATTATTGGCGGTGGCGATGCGGCGCTGGACGCTCAGGTGATCAACCTCTTTTATCGTCTTTTGGCCGAGTTAAAGATTAAGAATCTAGTGGTTGAGATCAATTCGATTGGCCGGCCCGGAGAGAGAGAAACCTATCAGAAGGTTTTAGTTAAGCAGCTTAAAAAGAGCGAATCTGAGCTTTGTGTTGATTGCCGCCGCCGCTTGGCTCGGAATCCGCTTCGGATTCTTGACTGCAAAGAACCGGCTTGCCAGGAAATTGTCGGACAGTTGCCACATGTGGTCGATTATTTATCTGATGAATGTCGCCAGCACTTTCAAGAAGTGCTGGAGCTTCTGGGCGAGCTGAACATTCCTTATCGCCTGAACCCTCATTTGGTCCGGGGCTTAGATTATTACACCCGGACGGTTTTCGAGATTGTCCAGTCGGACGATGAAGAAAAGAAGGCGCTCGTCGGGGGTGGCCGCTACGATGGATTGGTTGAGCTTTTGGGGGCGCCGCCGGCCCCGGCGGTCGGAGCGGCAGCCGGCATTGAACGAATTGTCAGCGCCATGAAGAGTTCGGGGCACCGAGTCGTCTATCGGGAAAAGCCGGAAGTTTTTATTGCTCAACTTGGTCCGGCCGCCAAAAAAGAAGCCATTAAGATTTTTGAGGAGTTAAGGCAGCGCGGGGTAAAAGTCGCTGAAGCCTTTGGCCGTAATTCTCTGAATGCCCAGCTTAAGAGAGCTGATCGCCTGGGCGTTAAGTACACGGTGATCATTGGACAGAAAGAAGCTCTCGATGGCACCATAACCTTGAAGACGATGAGTACCGGTCAGCAGCGCTTTGTTAAGCGCAGTCAAGCCGTTAGCCTGATTAAGAAAAGGCTTTAATTTTGCAAAAAGAAAGTAAATGGATTATATTTAAAACACTATGCCTATTATTGTTACCAAGAAAAATAACGAAACACCGGTGGCCTTAGTCGACCGGTTTTCTAAAGAAGTTCGCCGGAGCGGTGTTTTGCGAAAAGCAAAAGAACAGCGGTTCTGGCAAAGACCATTAAGCGACTTAGCCAAAAAGCGAAGCGCTTTAAAACGACTAGAGTCGAGGCAGCGCTATCAGCAGCTTCGCAAGATGGGTCAGATTTAAGATTATGGCACGATCTCGAATTATTACCGGTTTAGATGTCGGTGTCGGCTCAGTGAAAGCCTTAATCGTCCGCCAGTCAGCTCAGGGCGATGGCTTGGAGTTTTTGGGATTAGGTGAGTGCCCGACCGAGGGGATGAATAAACAGGGCATCCATGACGTCAATCGTCTGGCCCGAAGCATTCGTCTAGCTCTCGACCAGGCCGAGAAGTCGTGCTCGGAAAAAGTTGATCAAGTGTATCTCAATATTGGCGAGTCGAGGTTTTTAAGTACGCCCAGCCACGGCTTAGTTTCTGTCTCCCGGGCCGATGGACGGATTTCCCAGGAAGATGTCAATCGGGTCATTGAAGCGGCTCAGTCCATTAATCTACCTCCCAATAATGAATTTTGGGGGGTTTTGATTAAAGATTTTATTGTTGACGGACAGAGCGGAATTGAGCGCCCGCTGGAAATGACTGGAACGCGGCTGGAAGCAGAAGCTCTGGTTTTGTCTGTTTTTTCGCCACACTTGAAAAAATTAAAAGAAGCTGTCGCCGAAGCCGGCTGCCAGACTGAAGATATTATTGCGACGCCACTGGCCTGTGCTCGGGCCGCCTTGACCGACCAACAAAAAGAGCGGGGCTCAGTCCTGATCGATATTGGCCACAGCCTGACTAAGGTGATTGTCTATCAGGAGGGTAAGCCGATTCATTTAGCTATTTTTTCTTTGGGCTCTTCTCATATTACCGACGACATTGCGGTGGGCGCAGAGCTGGAGATTTCTGAAGCCGAGAGGCTTAAAAAAGAGATCGGATCTTGTTGTGAGGAAAAAATTACTGGCCGGACAGAAGAAAGCCGCCAGGCTCGAAAACTAGTCAAGGTGATCAGGCCGCGCATGGAAGAGATTCTCGAAGAGGCCTACCAAGTAGTGACCAGCGTCTGCCAGCGTCAGGATTTGCCGGCCGGAGTGGTTCTAACCGGCGGGGGCGCCAAGCTTAAAGGGGCCACCGACTGCGCCCGAAAGATTTTTAAACTGATTGCCAAAAGGGGTGTTCCCTGTGGCATTACTGGACTGGAGACAGAAGACCCGGCTTGGGTCACAGCGGCCGGTTTAGTTCTGTTGGCGGCCGACGAAGAAACGGGTACCTTAGCCATTAAGCGGAGCGGCTGGTTTCGCCGGCTGATTCGCCATTTTATTCCCTAAATTAGAAACTATTTAGCACCCGAGTGGTGCTTTTTGGCTGATGAAATCATCTAAGAAGATAAAAGTTATCGGCTTGGGCGGTTCTGGCTCCAACACTGTTGCCCGCATGAAGCGGCAAGCCGTTAAAGGGGTCGAACTGGTGGCGATTAACACTGATGTCCAAGATCTCCGGGCTAAATCGGCCGATGTTAAGCTGCAGATTGGCCAGAAAGTTACTGGCGGACTAGGCGCCGGCATGGATCCAAGTCTTGGCTGGGCGGCCGCGGAAGAATCAAAGGCTGAAATTGAAAAAGTTCTGTCGGGCGCTGATATGATTTTCCTGACCTGCGGTTTGGGCGGTGGCTCGGGAACGGGGGCGGCGCCTCTGGTGGCTGAGTTGGCTCGATCGATGCAGATCCTGACCATAGCTGCCGTGACGACGCCGTTTTCTTTCGAAGGAGAGCCTCGGGCTAAAATTGCCCAAAGCGGGCTGGAAAAACTGCGACCTCAGGTTGACACTCTACTGATCATCCCTAATGATAAGCTGATTGATTTAGCCAACGACAAAACTTCGCTCATCAATGCTTTTAATTTGTGCGACCAAGTTCTTCACAATGCTATTCAGGGAATTGCTGATTTAATTGTCGCTTCGGGCGAGATTAATGTTGATTTTGCCACCCTCAGGACAATGATTAAAAAAGCCGGACCGGCTTTCTTTGGCATCGGAACGGCCCGGGGCCGGGGTCGCGCGGCGAAAGCCGTTAAAGAAGCTCTTGATTCGCCCTTATTGGAATTTCCTCTTAATCAAGCTCGGGCGGCGTTGCTTAATATTGCCAGTAGCGGCGACCTGACTCTGGCCGAGGTACAGTCAATCGCCGACCAGATTCGTCAAACCATCCGGCCGGGAGCCAGTCTAATTTTCGGCACATCTCTCGATCAGCAGCTTAAGCCGAGGGAGATTAGAATTACGCTAATTGTTACCGGATTAAATTAATTCAATTATTTACTATGCCTAAAAGTCCGTCCCAGCCTAAAAAGATTAGAAAGCGATCAGGGGAAGTAGTCCCCTTTGACTCGCGCAAGATTACCGTTGCCGTTCAAAAGGCGGGGCAGGCTACGGGCGAGTTTGAATTGGCCGAGGCCGAACGGTTGACGCAGCAGGTAATGGAAAGAATCAACCGCAATCTTTCTCGGGATCTACCAACGGTTGAACAAGTTCAAGACCTGGTTGAGGCAGTTTTAATGGAATCACCCTATCGCCAAACGGCCCGAGCCTACATTATCTATCGCGATCAGCACGCCCGTCTCCGGGAGGTAGTCGATCAGAGCAACGTTGATATTGTTGACCAGTATTTGCACAACCACGATTGGCAGATCAAGGAAAACAGCAACATGACCTACTCGCTGCAGGGTTTAAATAATTATGTTTCTGGCTGGGTTAATAGCGTTTATTGGCTGAATAAAATTTATCCGCCTGAGATTAAAGAAGCCCACCAGACCGGCGATTTTCACATTCACGACCTGAGTGTTCTTTCTGTTTACTGTGTTGGCTGGGATCTGCAGGATCTGCTAACGGTTGGTTTTCGAGGCGCCCCTGGCAAGATTGAGAGTGGCCCACCGAAGCACTTTCGCCCCGCCTTGGGGCAAATCTGTAATTTTCTTTATACTCTGCAGGGCGAATCAGCCGGGGCCCAGGCCTTCTCTAGCTTTGATACCCTGCTGGCTCCCTATATCCGTTATGACGGGCTAACCTATGCTGAAGTTAAGCAGGCCATGCAGGAGTTCATTTTCAACATGAATGTTCCGACCCGGGTGGGCTTCCAAACACCCTTTACTAATCTCAGTTTTGATCTGGTCGTCCCAAAAGACTACCAGACGCAGCCGGTGATAATCGGTGGCCAGCCCCAGTCTGAAACCTACGGTGATTTCCAGGAAGAGATGGATATGGTTAACCGGGCCTTTTTGGAGGTAATGACAGAGGGCGATTATCGGGGCCGGGTCTTTACCTTTCCTATTCCGACTTACAACATTACTAAGGACTTCAAATGGGACCGTCCGTTTACTCCCTACCTTTGGGAGGCGACGGCTAAGTACGGCCTTCCCTATTTTGCCAACTTTGTTAATTCAGATATGAAGCCGGAAGACGTCCGCAGTATGTGTTGCCGGCTCAGACTGAGCCTGGAAGATTTAGCCAAACGAGGCGGCGGTCTCTTTGGAGCCAATCCGCTGACCGGCAGCATCGGGGTGGTGACGATTAATATGCCCCGGCTGGGATATCTGGCTAAAGGCGAAAAAGACTTCTTTGATCGTTTGGAAAAGCTGATGGTGCTGGCCAAAAACAGTCTCGAAATAAAGAGAAAAGTTTTAGAGCGATTTACCGAACAGGGCCTTTATCCTTATTCTAAATTTTATCTTCGCAGTATTAAGGAGCGCTTTGGCCACTATTGGCATAACCACTTTTCAACGATTGGCCTGATCGGATTGAATGAGGCCGAAGAGAATTTTCTCGGTTGTAGTATTGCCGACCCTCAGGGTCAGGAATTTGCCCTTAAAGTGCTCGATTTTATTCGCGACAAGCTGCTTGAATTTCAGAAGGAGACCGGCGTGAACTATAATCTGGAAGCGACTCCGGCCGAAGGCACCTCCTACCGGCTGGCTCTCAAAGACAAGGGAAAATATCCAGAAATTAAATGTGCCAATGAGGCAGATTATCGCCGGGGCGCGGCGCCTTTCTACACCAACTCCTCTCAGCTGCCAGTGGATTACACCGACGACCTGTTTGAAATCTTGGAACTTCAGGACCAGATCCAGACCAAGTATACCGGCGGGACGGTAATTCACTTCTTTTTAGGTGAGAAGGTTTCTGATCCCTCATCGATTCCCGGGCTAATCCAGAAAATCTGCCAAAACTATCGTCTGCCTTATTTTACGATTTCTCCCACCTTTTCAATTTGTCCGGAGCACGGATATCTTAATGGTGAGCAGCCGAAGTGCCCAAGCTGCGGGGCGGATTGCGAAGTTTATGCTCGGATCGTTGGCTATTTGAGGCCGACCTTTAATTGGAATGCCGGCAAGGTAGAAGAATTTAAGCATCGGGCTAAAATTAAAGCCAATTAATGAAAATTGGGGGCTGGCAAAGGTTTTCTTTGGTTGATTATCCTGGCCGGTTAAGCGCAGTTATCTTTACCCAGGGGTGCAATTTTCGTTGCCCTTATTGCCATAATCCGGAACTAGTGATCCCAAAGAAATTTCAAGAGCCTCAGCCGGAAGAAAATGTTTTAGCCTGGCTTAAAAAGAGAGTGAATCGGCTCGACGGCGTGGTGATTACCGGCGGCGAGCCAACTCTCCAGCCTGATCTAGCTCAGTTTTTAAAGAAAATTAAAAAGCTGGGCTTTTTGGTCAAGATAGATACCAACGGCAGCCACCCGGAGGTATTGGCTGGGCTGTTAAAGGAGAGCTTAGTTGATTACTGGGCAATGGATATTAAGGCGCCCCAAGGAAAATATTCGGCGATCGCTCAGACTGAGATTGATTTTAGATTAATTCAGCAAAGCATTGATTTCATTATGAATTCAGGACGGGCCTATGAGTTTCGAACAACGGTTGTCAGAAATCAGCTGGTCCCAGAAGACATTATGGAAATTGGCCAGATGATTCGGGGGGCTGAAAAGTATGTTCTCCAGCCATTCGTTTCCGCCGGGAAGACAGTTGATCCGAAATTTCTTTCGGCTCAAAGCTATTCTCAAGGAGAGATGAGATCGTGGGCTCAAGAGCTTGAGGCAAACTTCGTTAAGCACTGTTTGGTTCGCTGATGGTAAAATTCGATCCTCTCCATTTAACTGTCTGTTTCTTGATCGGGTTGGCGCTGGCCTCATTCTGGTTGATTGACTGGCTAATTATCTTCTTGTTGATCTCTCTTGGGTTAATTATTCTGATCATCGACCGCCGCTCAAGCATGGCGGTCTTTTTCATTGGGCTGGCCTTGGGGGCGGGCTATCTAAACCTGCAAGTGGAGAAACGCCTGGCGATTCAGGAAAGATGGCAGGCCGAGGCAGAGGTGGTTTTGGTGGGCACAGTTGTTACCCGTCCAGAACTTCGTCCAACGGGAGCCCACCTGGAGGTTAAATTAGACTGGCCGGTTTTAGCCCGTTCTCCGGAACTAAGGGGACACTTCACTGTTTTTGGAGACTACGCCTGGGCTGAATTTTCTCCAGGACAGCGCTTGATTGTCTCTGGCCGGCCGACTATTTCGGAGGAGTTTCAAAATTATCGCCTCAAGGAGGGCGTTTATGCCACCTTTTTTCATCCAAAGGTTGAATTGATCGGTCGCAATAATAATTATTTTATCCCTTATTTGGCGTCTCGGGTTCAAGATGGGGCATCGTCCTTGATCGACCAGCGGCTGGCTGAGCCTTCAGCTTCTCTCTTGAAAGCGATGTTGCTCGGTCAGAGGATTTCCAATTCATCTTTTTCCAATCACCTGTCCCGGACCGGCCTGAACCACATTGCAGTGGTTTCCGGAATGCATCTGGTTGTTTTGGCTGGAATTTTAAGGAGCCTCTTGAAGAAGCTTAAATTTAGCCAGCCGGGCTCGGCTAAACTAATTTTGGTGGCAATCTTAATCTTTGTATTATTAACCGGTGGTCGTCCCTCGATCTGGCGAGCCGGGTTAATGGTGGGCTTGGGCTTCCTGGGACCTATTTTGGGCCGGCTTTATCAACCGGGTCGGGCTATTATCTGGGCCGCTTTCTTTATTTTGTTAGCTAATCCGCTGCTGCTACGATGGGACATCGGTTTTCAGCTTTCTTTTTTGGCCGCCGCCGGTTTAATTTGCTGGTTTGATCAGCTAAAGAAATGGTTGAGCTGGGTCCCGGTTACCCTACTCCGGGAATCTCTGGCCGTTACTTTGGCGGCGCAGCTAGCGACGATTCCTCTTTCGGCCTATTACTTTCAGCAATTGTCCTTGGTCGGGCCGCTGGCTAATATCGCGGTGGTGATCTTCTTGCCCTTGATTTTCACCTTAGGCTTGGCCTTCCTGCTTTCAGCTGGATTTACCCCGGTCGCCTGGTTAACGGGGCTGGTTTTAGCAGTTATTACTCAAATGATTGTCTTTTTTTCCGGCTGGGGCTGGTCCGCCATTGTTTTAACCGTCCCGGTTTGGTTTTTAGTAATCTATTACTTTGCCTGGTTTTTAGCCAGCCTGAAAAATTTTCAAGCAACTTCAGCTTTTCATGCTGAAAGATTGTGTTAAAATGAACTAGATGACGGTAAGGCTTATGTCTTCACCTACCAAGAAAAAAATTAGAATTACCCTAGTTGAAGTAGTGGCCGGAGTTTTGGTTGTGATCTTGGCCGGGGTTTCTATCTATTTAGTTGTTAACTACAATCAAGCTCTGGCTCGCGACGCTCAGCGAGAGGCTGATTTGGCTCAAATTAGGCAGGCGCTCGAAGCCTACCGAGTTGATCGGGGGAGTTTTCCCAAGAGAGATAGTGGCGCTCGACTGGAGGAAGACCTCGGTTTAGAAGATGAATTAAGAGAATATTTGCCGGGTGGCATTCCCAGAGATCCCCTCTATCCTCAGACCTACTTCTTGGGAGGGGCTATGGAGACCTATACTTATTTTTATAAGACTAAGGACAACGGTTCAGAGTACCGGGTTTTTGCGTCTCGCGAAACGGGCGAAGGAAATTTTATCAGCATCCATTCTGAAGACGGCCACGATATCGCCTGGACTGGCACTCGGCCGCAAGAGGTGGTGATTCAAAATTGTGATCATCCTTTCATTAGCTCTGATTCCGACCAGATTCAAGTCAGTATTTCCCAAAATATCCGAACAGCCGGCCAGGCCGCCAATTATATTTCAATCAAAGGAGACGGCCATCAAGCTAGCGTGTTCGGCGAACTGGGAGTGATTGATCTTTTAACGGCTAATGAAATTCGGCTTGATATCAATCAAAGCGAGCCGGGCGAAAAAGTGCTCGGATTCTTCAGCCAGTCAAGTTTTCTTTCTTCCGGTGAAGACCGGGCCCGGGCAATCGATGAGGACGACGAGTATGTCTATATCGGGCTTGACACTAGTCCGGCAAAAATTATTCGAATCGACCGGGGTGATTTTTCTCGAGCCGAGACCAAAACTCTGGCTGTCGGCGAGGATAAGATTGCCTCATTAGTCAATGACGACAATTACATCTATGTCGGCTTAAAGACGACGCCCGGGAAAATCGTTCGATTATCAAAGTCCGATTTTGTGACTACGCGAACAATTGCTTTGGACAGCGGTCAGAATATCGTCAGCTCATTAACCCAAGATGAAGATTATCTTTACATCGGGCTCGGGACTGGGTCGGCCCAAATAATTCGGCTTGATAAGAGTAATTTAACCACCAGCGTTTTGTCCCTGCAGGCTTCAGCCAACAGAGTTATTTCTTTAATCAACGACAGTGAAAATGTTTATGCGGTGCTCGATACTTCGCCCACTCAGATTGTTAAAGTCAATAAGCAGAACCAAAGCCTGGCTAGGGGGTCGTTAACCGTGGGCGAGGATTCGGCTTACGGGGTGACCCAGGATGAAAGCTTTCTTTATCTGTTTTTGAGCACCCGTCCGGCGAGGATGGTGCGTGTCTCTAAGCAGGACTTTACCGCGGTGGCCAAAATTATTCCGGCTACGGGGCGGGGCATTAGCCAGGATCAAAACTTTATTTACCTCGTTTCTGACACTTCGCCGGCTCAGGTGACCCGGATTGATAAAGAAACGCTTTTGATGACCACTGTCAGTTTGGCTCCGGGCGATCATCCGGCCTACGACCTGGTTGGTCAGGGCCAACATCTGTTTTTAGCTTTTGATACTGAGCCCGCTAAGATTATCCGATTAAACAAAGCCATCTTTGATGATCCAGACCTCGAACGGTACCGGCTTTTGAAAGAATTTATTGCCTCGGCTGATAATCCGGTTCGAATTATCAATGATCGGGATTATCTTTACATTGGACTTTCTGCCTCGCCGAGCATTATTGCCCGGGCCGATAAAAAAGACTTCTCGAGCGTATTTTATAAAACATTGCCGAAAGGGTTTGATGCTTTGGCTGATTTAACTCAGGACGAACAGTATCTTTACGGAACCTTTTCAGCTCGCCCGGGCTACGTTGCAAAAATAGATAAGAGTGATTTTTCAGTCATCTCTAATTCTTTTCAGGACTATCAAGTTGCTAAAATTATAGCTGATCAAAACTATTTATATGTTGGCTATTCCCATCGGCCCGGGGGCGTTCTAAAAATTGACAAAAGCGATCTTTCAGAGGTGGGGGCGACTGATTTTCCCCGCAACATTGATAGCATTGGCAGCCTGACCCAGGATGAAAATTATCTTTATGTCAGCTTAGACACTCAGCCCATTAGGATCTTAAGGATTAACAAGGAAGACTTGAATTCTGTTGAGACTAAAGAGCTGGAGACGGGCGGGGCGAAGGTGGTTGACTTGGCTCAGGACGAAAAATTTATTTATGCAGGCTTGGTCGGTCGGCCCGGAACAATTGTTCGCATCGATAAAAGAGATTTTTCCAATACTTTAGTTAAGACTCTGTTTGTTAATGAAGACAGTCCGGCCAGCTTATTAGAGTTAGACGAATCAGTCTATATCTGCCTGGGGACCTCGCCGGCCAAGCTGGTTCGTCTCGATAAAGACAGTTTTGCGACAACCACTACCAAAACCTTGGCCGCGGGAGAGGATGTTTGCCAAAGCATGACGGTTGATCAAAACTATTTCTACCTATTATTGAAGACCAAACCGGCTCAGATAGTCCGGGTTCTGGATTTAGATTTGGTGCCCGATGTTCAAGAAGCGGATACGTTTGAAATGCACAGCTTTGACGTTTCCAACCTGTCGGCCGAACAGCGAAGCAAGGGCCGCTACGATAAAATCATATTCAATTCTTATCGTCACTCTTCTCAATTCAGCTTTTACTTGGACAACATCCGTTACAGTCGCTGATTTGACAAGACGGGCTAAAAGCGATATTTTTATTTTCAGATAATTTATGGAGGAACCAATCAACAATCAGATTTCTCAAGAGGCGGCGAGGCCGGAAAAGGCTGGCCGAAGAATAGGTTGGCGGGATTTGCTGGTTATAATTCTGGCTGGGATTTTTGGCTTTTTAGGCGGCCTAACGGCTCAAATCTGGCTGCCCATCGAAGTTTTAGAAGATAAAATTCCGTCGCTGGTCATTGAGCGGCAACCAGAAGTTATTCACCAAGAGACGATTCATTATGTTCCGCAGACGACTCATGAGGAGCGAGTGATTGAGTCAGCCAACCAGGCTCTGCCGGGGGTGGTTAGCGTAGTCGTTACTCGAGAAGTGGCCGTGGATCCCTTCCTTTACGGCTGGGGCTGGTTTTATCAACCGGTGGAACCTAGTGTCCGTCAGGAGGTTAGTCACGGAACCGGATTCTTTATCTCGGCTGATGGACTTATTTTAACTAATAAACATGTTGTTTTGGATGAAGATGCAGATTATCAAGTGGTCACGATTGACAATGAAACTTATCCGGCTCAGGTTTTAGCGCGGGATCCCCTGCACGATCTGGCTCTAATGAAAGTCGAGGGAGATGGTTTTCCGGTATTAGAGTTGGGCGATTCGGATCAATTAGTTCCCGGCCAGACAGTTTTAGCCATTGGCAATGCCCTTGGTCAGTTTGAAGGAACGGTTTCAACCGGAATTATCTCTGGATTAAGTCGAATGGTTAGCGCTTATGGGTTTGGCTACAGCGATGTTTTAACCGACCTTATTCAAACCGACGCGGCTATTAATCATGGAAATTCTGGCGGTCCGCTGCTCGACCTCAACGGCCAAGTCGTCGGCGTTAATGTAGCTATGGCTGAGCAGGCTCAAAATGTTGGCTTTGCCATCCCTATTAATCAGGCTAAGAGAGCGATTAAGTCATTCCAGGAGACCGGACGAATAGTCTATCCCTTCTTAGGCATCAGCTACGTTATGGTTGATCAGGACATTCAGGAAGAGCACCAGCTGGACTATGATTACGGGGCTCTGATTATCCAAGACCCTCAATCAGGCGTCTCGGTTATGTCGGGATCGACAGCTGAGGCAATGGGCTTGAAAGAAGGCGACGTGATTCTAGAATTCAACGGCCAGAAAGTAACGGCGGATCAGATGCTGGGGCGGATAATCCAGGAGTATGATCCGGGGGATCAGATAATTCTGAAAGTATGGCGGCAAGGGCAAATTTTAACTCTGGAAGGCAGCTTGGGTCAGCGCGAAGGTTAAGCTTGACGCTCTACCTATCTGTGCCACAATTTATTAGACTAATAACCTATTTATGATGGAAGGTTATGAGGGGGTTGGTGGTGGTGACTTCACCCACAACTCTCAGCAAGCGATTATTAAGGCTCGCGCGATTGCTACTCAGAACAGCCAGCAGAGAATAGATGCCTTGCATCTATTAAAGGCTTTGCTCTCTCAGCCGGAGAGCATGGTGGTTTTGTGCTTGAGAGAGATGGGGATTGATTTGGAAAAAATTCAAGAAAAAACAGCTCGCTTGATTGACCAAATTCCAAAAGTGGAAGCGGCTGAAGGAATGGCCGGCCAGTTTTATTTAACCCAAGACCTAGCTCAAGTTCTCGCGGCGGCTAAGAAGATTGCGGTTCAGATGAAAGACCAGTTTATCTCAACTGAACATCTTTTTTTGGCACTGCTCGAGACAGAAAGCCAGGCTCGGGAAGTTTTAACTAATCAGCCTGGTCTTAACCAGGAATCGTTTTTGGCGACTCTGGCTAAGTTGCGCGGTGACAGCCAGGTTGACGACCCCAATCCTGAGAGTAAATATCAGGTGATTAAGAAATATACTCGCGACTTAACCAAATTAGCCGAAGAAGGCAAACTGGATCCGGTGATCGGCCGAGACGAAGAAATTCGGCGGGTAATGCAGATTTTAAGCCGCCGGACTAAAAACAACCCGGTTCTAGTTGGCGAGGCCGGCGTCGGCAAAACTGCGATCGTTGAAGGACTGGCCCAGCGTATTATTAGCGGCAATGTTCCCGAGTCGTTGAAAGATAAGCGGGTTATTGCTCTAGACTTGGGAGCTCTAATTGCCGGGACCAAGTATCGGGGAGAGTTTGAGCATCGGATCAAGGCACTAATAAATGAAATCAGAAGCGCCAAGGGGAAATATATATTATTTATCGACGAGCTTCACACCATTGTGGGGGCCGGGGCAGCCGAGGGAGCGATCGACGCCTCTAATTTACTTAAACCGGCTTTGGCCCGGGGAGAACTGAGAACAGTCGGGGCGACCACCCTGGTTGAATACCAAAAGTATGTCGAGAAAGACCGGGCGCTGGAGAGACGTTTTCAAATGGTCCAGGTCAACGAGCCAACTGTTGAAAACGCTATTAATATTCTTCGTGGTATTAAAGAACGCTACGAATTACACCATGGGGTTAAAATTAGCGATGCGGCTTTAAGAAGTGCTGTCTATTTAAGCCAGCGCTATATCGCCGATCGCTATTTGCCAGACAAGGCGATTGATCTGATTGATGAAGCGGCTTCAGCCTTAAGATTAGAACTAGAGTCAGAGCCGGAGAAGCTGGATTCTTATCGCCAAGAGATTGCTCGTCTGAAGGTCGAGAAACAGGCCCTCAAGGATGAACGGAGTAAAGAGTTCCAAAACCGGCTGAAGGCAATTGAGAGAGAACTGGCCGATTTAAACGAGAAGGTTAAAGAAATTGACAGCAAGTGGGGGGCCGAAAAGAAGATGATTCGTCGGATCAAGGAGTTGCGGAATGAAATTGACGGACTCTTGTTAAAGGCCGACATGGCTCAGCGAGAGGGCGACCTGCAAAAAGTGGCCGAGATTAAATACGGACAAATTCCTGAGCTGAAGAAAGAGCTTAGCCAGCAAGAAAAGAAACTGGTTAAATTCCAAAAAGAGCACTCTTTGTCTGAGGAAGAGGTGACCGAAGAGAGCATTGCCGAAGTAGTCTCTCGCTGGACCGGCATCCCGGTCACCAAGATGATTGACGAGGAGGCGAAGAGGCTTGAAGACATGGAGAAGATCATTGGGCGCCGGGTTATTGGCCAGAACCATGCTATCTCGGCAGTCACCCGAGCTATTCGGCGCAGCCGGGCCGGGATCGGCGATCAAAACCGCCCGATGGGAGTGTTTTTATTCCTGGGCCCGACGGGCGTTGGCAAAACTGAGCTGGCCCGGTCTCTGGCTGAGTTTTTATTTAATGACGAAGAGGCGATGGTCCGGCTGGATATGTCAGAATATATGGAACAACACAGCGTGGCCAAGGCCATCGGCTCGCCGCCAGGCTATGTTGGCTATGAGGAGGGCGGTCAGTTAACTGAAAAGATCCGGCGCCGCCCCTACAGCATTATTCTGCTGGATGAAATTGAGAAAGCCCATCAGGACTTCTTTAATTTATTGCTGCAGATTTTTGAAGACGGGCGGTTGACTGACTCTCAGGGTCGGGTAGTCTCCTTCAAAAACACTATTATTGTTATGACTTCAAACATCGGCTCGGAATATATTCAGGAGGCCGGTCCGCTAGGATTTGGTGTCGGGCAGAATGAATCGGAACAGCGTCAGATGGAGGAAAAGGTAAATGAAGCATTAAAAGAATATTTCCGGCCGGAGTTTTTGAACCGACTAGACGATATCATTGTCTTTAACTATCTGGGCAGTCAGGAGATTAGCCAGATAGTGGATTTAGAGCTGGATAAAGTTGCTCAGCGTCTCCGCCAGGCCAAGGGGGTTGAGGTAAAGTTTTCGACCCGGTTGAAGAAATATTTGGCCGAGGCTGGATTTGATCACGACCTTGGAGCTCGGCCGCTCCGGAGAAAAATTCAGTCCTTGATTCTCGATCCGCTCTCCTTAAAGATTATTACCGGGGCGGTGGTTAACGGTAGCACGGTCTCGGTCGACCTGAAAGGCGAAGAAGTTTCTTTTCGGGTAACTGGCCGGCGGAAGAAACTGCCGGCTTCGGTTGGATAACTAAAATCAGTTGCCCAACCGGCTTTTTGGGTTTGCCTAATTTTTCGGTAACAGCTATACTTTTCCTGGGAGAGGTGGCTGAGCGGTTTAAAGCGACACACTGCTAATGTGTTGGGAGCAATCCCGCGCGGGTTCGAATCCCGCCCTCTCCGCCAAGCTCTTCAGCCGGCTAATCTCGCCGGTTTTATTTGTCCGATGTTTGAAAAATAAAACAAAGACTATGATTTTATCAGATCAAGATATTAAAAAAGCTATTCAGCAGGGTGAAATTGTCGTTGATCCTTTTGATCCGAAAGATCTCCAGCCGGCCTCGGTCGATCTGCACCTGGACCGTTATTTTTTAACTTTCAACACAGAGCAGAATTATGTCATTGATCCTAAAAAATCACTGGATAATGCAATGAATGAAACAATAATCGACGAACAACATCCATTGATTCTTCATCCGGGCGAGTTTGCCCTGGGCTTAGTCTATGAAAAGACGGGGGTTTCTTCACGCTATGTTGGCCGGCTGGAGGGCAAGAGCTCGGTTGGGCGGATGGGCTTATTGATTCATGTTACCGCCGGCTTTCTTGATCCGGGCAACAGCCTCAAAATGACTTTGGAACTGCATAATACGGCCAACATTCCTATTTTGCTTTATTATCGAATGCCGATTGCCCAGATGATCTTTGAAGAGCTCTCTTCAGAGTGCCAGCAGCCTTATTCTGATAAGCCCAGCAGCAAGTACGTTGGCGATGAGCGCCCTCGGCCCAGCCAGATGTGGCGTAATTTTGTTGACGAAGATTAAATTTAAAAAAATTAAAAACCGGAACAGGCTCCGGTTTTTTCTTTGTAAAACATTGAATGGTAGTTGTTAAGGTTATATTTTTAAGTTAAGATTAAATCGCCAGGAGGGGTACGAAAGTGGCTTAATCGGGCGGTCTTGAAAACCGCTGTCCTTCGGGACACGTGGGTTCGAATCCCACCCCCTCCGCCAACACAATTTATTATCGGAATCAACCCATTTATTTATAACGAATGTGCGACCCGGGTACATCGATAGTTAAATAAAAACAACGACTTTTTAGTCGCTGTTTTTGTTTTGGCTATAAGGATTGGTTATTCAATCAAGTTAATTTTTGAGCTATAGTGCAAGCCAATGAGCTTTCATGATATAAAAAATAAACTTTTATCCTGGATCCCGAAAATCCTAGCAATATTATTGGGAATATTTTTTATTGTATTCGGTGAATTTGATGATAGCCCCGGATTACAAGGAATCGGCCTTATTCTAATGATTGTCACGGTCGTTATTGTAATTAGGAGTAGAAAGAAAAAATAATCTACTATGATTTTTGAACACTCATCAAAAAATAAAAAGATTTTATTACTTGTATCCGTCACTATTTTATTGCTGGGTATTTTTATGTTTTTCTACTCGCCAGTAATTTTTCAGGAAGGCAATCCTGGGCCACAAATTAAAGGGATTGCTCAGTTAACTTTTAGCGATAAAGATATTGTTAAATTAGACGTCGGAGAAAATAAATACATCACCAAAAGCAATAACTCAGAGATAATCAAATCTTTAATGAGAGAAAAGGGTTATGATTTTACAGAACAACTGGGATCAGCTTATCTTTTTGAGTCACCAACTAGAACAAGCGCAGTGGCTTATCATAGATATTACAGCCGGTATTATTCTTTGTGGAGTATTGCTGAAAACTTAATTGAAGAAGACGCTGAATTAGCCGACGAATTAAAAGAATGTCTGCCCAAAAGCGATATGGCGAGCCATGAAAGGTGTAATGAACTTTTAGCTACAATTAGAAATTTTGATGATTGTGTTAAGGCCGGTTTTTTAATTATGCAATCCAACCCGCCACAATGCACTACCCCTGATGGTCGAAACTTTACAGATGAAACCAACAGTAACTGGAATACAGTTTTAGCTGCCCTTAATAATTGCGAAGTAAAAAGCGTATTTCAGACCCATAGTAAGTTAGTAACTATCAAACTTAAAAATGGCGATATTATTACTGCCTACGAACCCAAAATTGATGATGTTATGAGGGTGGTTGAAAATTTAAACGGCCAATGTGGTGATATTAGACTGGCGACCGAATAATTT
>JAKQBO010000016.1 GCA_029559515.1 bacterium | reverse complement strand
TGCTACTCTGGCTTGATAAGTATGGGATAGCCGCTTCAACCGGCTCAGCCTGCGACTCGCAGCGCTTGGAGCCGTCTCACGTTATTTTAGCTCTGGGCCACCCTTATGAGTATGCTCATGGGAGTCTGAGGCTGACCCTGGGGCGGTCTAGCTCTAAAAAAGAAATTGATTATTTTATGAAGGTATTTCCCGGGATAGTTGAAAAATTAAGGCAGATGTCGCCGGTTAAATATGAGTAAAGATGTCAGTTCGGGAGGCCAGAACTGGGCCTACTCGGAAAAAGTTAAAGATCACTTCTTTCATCCCCGGAACTTTATGGAAAAAGATTCAGAGGCGGGGGAGTTTGATGCCGTCGGCCAGGTGGGCAGCTTAGCCTGCGGCGACATTATGACTATGTGGCTGAAGATTGATGATTCAGAGCGGATTGTTGATTTAAAATGGCGGACCTTTGGCTGCGCTTCAGCTATTGCCGCGACCTCGGTCTTTTCAGAGATGGTTTTAAGAGACAATTTAACCATTGATCAGGCGATTAAAATTTCCCCTCAGGATATTATGGAAGAATTGGGCGGCTTGCCGGCCAGGAAGGTTCACTGCTCGGTCTTGGCCGATAAGGCTTTTCGCCAGGCTTTGAACAACTACTTTCGCGCCCGGGGCGAGCATAAGCGGGTGCTGACCGATGGCTCCCGGGTTATTGACCCTGATTTGAATATTACCGAACAAGAGGTCCTTAATGCCATTCATCAGGGCGCTCAGAGCCTGGAAGATGTTCAGGCTCAGCTCAAGGTCGGGGTTGGCCGGCCGGAGGTTCAGGCTGAGATTGAGAAGATTATTGAAAAACATAGAGACAAAGAAGATAAGCCGTTTTGTCCCCTTCAAAGGACTTGATTTAATGATTTTTGTAAAGTATATTAATTGTACTTTACAAAAACTGTACTTTTTGTAAAGTATCATGTATTTAAGATGTTAAAATCAGTTGTTTTAAGGCAGAAAAAAGAAAAAGAGCGGCTATTATCGTTACACTATATTAAGCGATCTCAGGCTGATCAGGCTCATAAATGGGCCGATTCTGATTTAATCAAAGTTATTCTTGGTCCGCGGCGATCGGGCAAGTCGGTTTTTGCTTTGATGATGCTGCGCGGCCGCGATTTTGCCTATTTTAACTTTGACGATGAATCCGTCAATAGTCGTCTTAATCCGGATCAGCTGATGGATGAATTGGCTGAAGCCTATGGACCGACTCAAAATGTTCTCTTTGACGAGGTCCAGAACTTGCCTCGGTGGGAATTATTTGTTAACCGGCTGCATCGCCAAGGCTATAATATAGTGCTTACCGGTTCCAACGCTCGTTTATTGGGACGCGAATTGGCGACCGCTCTAACCGGCCGACACATTCCCATTGAGATTTTACCCTTTGATTTTCAAGAGTTTTTACGAGCTAAAGGAAAACAGTTTCAGAATGGTTCTAGATTGAGCAGTCAGGATAAAAATCAGGTCCATCACTTATTGGAGCGTTATTTAGTCGGTGGCGGTTATCCGGAGGTGGTTGTTAAGGACTTGGATGTGCGCAGTTATTTGGGCGTCTTATTTGACTCGCTTCTTTTCCAAGACGTGGTTAAAAGACACCGGGTTAGGTTTTCTAATCAAATGGGCCACCTGGGCTCTTATTTGGTTAATAATGTTACCTCTCCTTACAGTGCCCGCCGGTTGACTCAGAAATTGGATTTTAACAGCAGTCATACCCTAGAAAAGTATCTTGGTTATTTAGTTGAAGCCTATTTAATTTTTACTCTCCAACGTTATTCGTCTCAGGCCGGCCAGCGCCTTCGTTCGTCCCGTAAGATTTATGTTGTTGACAACGGATTTGTCACAGCCAAAGGAGTGCCTCATTCTCCGGATACCGGTCAATTAATGGAAAATTTAGTTTTTATGGAGCTGGTCAAAAGAGGCTTTCAGCCAAACCAGGATCTGTTTTATTATCAAACTCGCCAGCAGCACCAGGTCGATTTTGTTTTAAAGTCCGGTTCATCGTTGCTGGAGCTAATTCAAGTGGCTTATCGGTTTGACCGGACCGAAACCGAAGACCGGGAAATCAAGGCGCTGTTAGAGGCGAGCCGGGAGTTGAAGGTTGACCGATTGACTATTTTAACCTGGGATCGCGACGAGGTAGTTCAACGGGGGTCGCAGGTGGTTTGTTTCAAACCGTTATGGCTATGGCTGTTAGAAAAATAACCAAACCCAAGCCAGAGAAGGTCATGGTGGCCACTTACACCAATGAGGGTTTAAAGATTGGGCTGATGTTGGGTTCGCTGAAATTCGAGCGAAGTAAGAGAGGGAGAGATTATACATCCCGAAAAATCCCAGTTGCCACGATTTAGAGCCAAGACCGCCCGAAAGGCGGTTTTGTGTTACCAGAATTTGCTGTTCGTTGTCCTTTTTTTGTGCAGTACAGTGATACAACTGAACAAGATAGGACACTTTGCCTGTTCATGACAGAAAAGCGGATATCAGACTTTACAGCACATTTCGCGTATGGTACACTAGTGT
>JAKQBO010000010.1 GCA_029559515.1 bacterium | reverse complement strand
ACCCATAGTAAGTTAGTAACTATCAAACTTAAAAATGGCGATATTATTACTGCCTACGAACCCAAAATTGATGATGTTATGAGGGTGGTTGAAAATTTAAACGGCCAATGTGGTGATATTAGACTGGCGACCGAATAATTTAATTATCAAACAGAGGCGAGGGTTGGCCTGACATTGGAAAATTTGCAATCAATCCCATTCCGGCAAGCCTAATCGCATTAAGTAAAAAAGATGTCCCTGTACTTATCCCTATTTCACTAAATACTTTTTGGTTGCTGTTGCTTGATGCGGTATGAGTATGAAGCGCTCCTCGAGCATGTATTCATCACTTGCTTCTTGGAACGACCCAAGATTATTTTGTAATTGATAAGGGCCTCGCCTTCAACAGGTGATTCTTCAAAAGCTTTATTAAATGCTTCATCATCGTCGCGCCAACGGTAGACTGAAGAACGCGCTACCCCGACCTTTTCACCCGCTACCTGAATAATGGGGATCTTGCGGATTTGTTCAAGAAATAATGTTTTAGTTCTGCTTTTTTCATAATTGGTAAAAGATCTTTCTTTGGCACGTATCTAAAAAATATCCTATTCGGATGATTAATTTAATTTTTTGTGTTTAAAACGGTCTCAAATTAAGCACTATTAAGACAGCCGAATGTTCCACTTTTTGAGACAGTCAAAGATAGCGTTTTCATGTCCGATTTGTCTCATTTTAGAAAACCCGACCCCACCCCACATTGGGAGAGACTTAAGAGTATGCTAAAGTACCCTTATAAGGTTTGTACCTACGGGCACTTAACCTGACTACAACGCCTAGACCTTTAAGATGAAAATTTTAATTAAGGCCAAGCCTGGGGCTAGCCAAACAGAGATCAAGAAAACCGGTCACCTCAGTTATTCGGTATCAGTCAAGGAGCCGGCTGTTAACGGCCGGGCCAATCAAGCAATAGCGAAAGTTCTGGCCAATTATTTTCAGGTTTCAATCTCAAGAATTAATATTATTAAAGGCCGAAGATCTCGTAATAAAATAGTCGAGATCGAAGATTAGTTAATTTTAAAATATGTCAAGGCAAAATATTTTAAAACTAGCTATTTCCTTGTTAACCTGCTACTTAGCTGGGGCAATCGGGCTGTTGTTTACCCGGCCGGCGGTTGAGTTCTGGTATCAATCTTTAGTTAAACCCGAATTTTCTCCGCCCGACTGGATATTGGCTTCGGTTTGGCTGGTCCTTTATGCCTTAATGGGCATAGCGGTTTATTTAATTTGGCGCTCGGGTTTAGAGGATAAATCAGCTCGGACCGCTTTTGTTCTTTTCTTTGCTCACCTTATAATTAACGTCGGCTGGTCAATAGTCTTCTTTGGCTTCCAGAATATTTTCTGGGGCCTAATGACCATAATAATTCTTTGGGGCTTTATCTTGGTTTTATTAATTGCCTTTAGCCAGGTTAGAAAGCTCGCCGCAGCCCTTCTGGTGCCTTATTGGCTCTGGGTAACCTTGGCTGGGGTTTTAAACTGGTACATTTGGCTTTTGAATTAATTTTCTGGAGAGAAAAGCTTATTTGATTCATGAATTAAATTCCGTTATAATAAGCTAGAATATTCTTATGGCTAACTACTATCAAGAAGGCACTCTAGCCAGCCAGATTCCCGGAGAGGATTTAACCAAGCTGACCCAACCGTCTTCGGGGCCGGCCGTTTCTATTTTTATCAATACTCAGCGAATTGGAATTCGTCCTCGCCGTGATCAGATTAAGCTGAAGAATCTTTTGTCTCAGGCTGAGAAGGAACTTTCAGCTCAAGGTTATCGCTCTCCTGAGATAGCAAAACTGCTTGAGCCGGCCCAGGATTTACTCCAAAATACTATGTTTTGGCAGCATCAGGGCGAGGGCCTGGCGCTTTACTTCGGTCCGGATTTATTTTTGTCCTACCGCTTACCCTTTGCGATTAAAGATATGGTAGTGGCCAGCCGGCACTTTCATCTCAAGCCGCTTCTGCCTCTTTTGTGCGGCCACTGGCGTTTTTACCTCTTAGCCTTGAGCCAAAAGCAGGCTCGGCTTTTCCAAGGCTCGCCTTATCATTTAGAAGAGATAACCTCGGTTGATCTGCCCCAGGGAATTGGAGAGGTGGCCGGAGAGGAGCCGAAGAAGAGCCTCAACTTTTATAACTTGGGCCGAGGGGGCAAAAGGATCTTTTATGGGCATGGTGGGTCAGAGGAGGAGCTAAAAAACAGACTGAAAAATTATTTTCAAAAAGTTGATCGGGCCCTGAATGATTTTTTGGCCGAGAAGCAGGCCCCATTGATTCTGGCCAGCGTCGATTACTTTCTGCCTATCTATAAAAAGGTCAGCAACTCCTCTTACTTATTAGATGAGGTAGTGAGCGGTAATCCAGAGAAGATAAAGCCGGCCAAATTACACTCTCAAGCCTGGGCGATAGCTTCGCCTTACTTTGAAAAAGAGCGAGAGCGTGATCGGGCTGAGTATAAAAAACTACACGGAACTGGCCAAGCCACGAACGATGTTTCTGAGGTGGTACTGGCGGCTGACCAGGGCCGGGTTAAAACTTTGTTTGTGGCTCTGGGGCAAGAACGCTGGGGCCGCTTTGATGCCGAAAAACTCCAGGTGGTCATAGAAGATAGCCCGTCATCGGGTAGCGTTGATCTGCTGGATCTGGCCGCGATCCGAGTTTTTCAGCATGGACAGAGGGTTCATGCCGTCAACCCGGATGAAATGCCCGACCAAAGCCCGCTGGCCGCTATTTTTCATTATTAAAAAACAATGGCTATTTTAAACAAACTTTTCCCTCACTTTGTTGGGGTAGATGTCGGTAGCACTTCCGTCAAGATAGTTGAAATCAGCCGATTCGGCAAAAAGACTAGTTTAAAAAACTATGCTCACCTGGAATCGGCCACCTATGACGGAAAGCCTTTTCGAGCCTTCGAGAAGGAGACTCTGTTTTTAGAAGGCGAGCAGTCAGTAGCGGCTATCCAGGCTTGTTTTGACGAAGCCAATATTCAACCGCAGAAGGTTGTTTTTTCCTTGCCTGATTTTTCTAGCTTTTTCGTTACTTTTAATCTGCCGGCTATGGACAACAATGAGCTGGCCAAGGTGATTAATTTTCATGCCTCAAAATATGTTCCGATCCCAATGACTGAAATCGTTTTGGACTGGAAGAAAGTTGGCCCACCGCCTAGTAAAAGCGATAAAAATAAGCCTCTCCATATCTTAGCGGTGGCGATTCCTAAAAAAACAATGAATCAGTATCGCCAAGTAGCTGAAGCCGTTGGCGTATCTAATTTTGTCCTGGAGCCCGAGGCCTTTTCCTTGTTCCGAGTTTTTGCTCCAGCGGACGACCAGCCTCTTTGCATTATCGATTTTGGAGCCAAGAGCACCACTCTGAGTTTTGGTGATCGCTATGGGCTCCAAAGCAGTCATAGTCTTGATGTCGCCGTAGAGAAAATTGTTAAAACAATTCGAGAGAAGCTCGAGATCGAGCCGGAAGAAGCAAGGGCACTGCTGAACAGCGAAGGGTTTGAAGCCAAACAACCTGAAGTAGCTCGGGTTTTGACGATAGCCATGGCTTCTTTAACCAGCGCTTTTAACGAATCTTGGCAATCGCTCCTCAAAAGAGAAGCAATTTCCGACCAGCGTCCCAGGGTTCTCATGGCCGGCGGAGCGGCCCGCATCCCCGGGGTTCAAGACTACTTGCGCGGGTCTTTAAAAACAAAAGTTGAGTCGGCTAATCCTTTTGCGGCTTTAGACTATCCTTCGATCCTGGAGCCGGTTGTTCAGGAAATCGGTCCGTCTTTTAGCGTTGCGGTCGGCGCTTCTCTCCGCAACTTTTAAGGAGTCTTTTATTTTAAAGAACGGCTGTTATAATTAAGTCAGTTATTATTTAGAGAAAAGATGGCTGAAATTATTCCTCGCTCTAAAGCCCGTCCGCCATGGTGGCTTAATACCCTCTTGGCTGTTTCTTTGATTTTCTTGGGCGCGGCTATCGGTGGCCGGATCTTCTTTCGGATCAGCGCCGAAGGATTGCGGGAACAGAAAGAAGACGCTCTTCAGCAGATTGTTAACCTGAGGACGCCCGCCAATCAGGAATTGGAGAAGCGGCTGGTTAATTATCAGACCCAGATTAATGAATTTAATAATCTGCTGAATCAGCGTTATCTGACCTCTCGGGTTTTAAACTTGATGGAAGAAACTATCCACCCCGAGGTTCTTTATGAAGAATTTCTGGTTAATATCGAGGAAAAGCGGATTCAGATAACCGCTTCCAGCCAAAGCTACAAGGCAATTGGAGAGCAATTATTGGTTTTGAATAACGATTCACGCATTAAGCGGGTTGACACAAGTAATTATTCTCGGGATAAGGAAGGCTGGATTAATTTCCGGATAATGATCGAATTTGATCCCGAGATAATTCGCCAACTATGAAGAACTATATCTTTTCAATCTTAGTCATCTTCCTGATCGCCATGGGGATAATGATCTTCATTACTCTGCCGGAGTACGGCAACTTTGTTTCCCTGACCCAGCAGCTCCGATCAACCCAGGAAGAGTTGTCGGAAAAGGAGGCGCGACTAACTGAAATGTTCGAGATAAATCAGAGACTGAGAGAGCATCAGTCTGCCCTAAACAAGATTAGTTCCGCCCTGCCACTTTATCCAGACTTTCCCTCGCTCATGGTTTTTTTAACCCAAAAGGCTAGTGAAAGCGGCCTGATTTTATTGCGTCCAGAAAACGTTTCCACGGTTTATTATTCGCCAAAGTTAGCCGCTGAAGATGAGCGCGGCGCCGGCGAGGTCAAGAGCATCAATTTTGATGTGGTCTTAACTGGACGATATCCTTCTCTTAAAAACTTCATTCGAGTCATTGAAAATTCTTCCCGGCTGATCGGCGTTTCTAGTGTTGGAGCCCAGGAAGAGCAGGACATGGATCAGCATGTTTATCGAGTAGGTATCGAAACCTTTTTCTACCAAGAATAATATTATTAATTATGGCTGAGGCAAGCTACGAATTTAAAAAAAGCACCAAATACTTACTACTGTTTGTTTTCTTGTTGCTCCTTTTGGGGATAGGCTTTGTCGTCCGCGGATTCATCTTACCCTGGCGACAGACCAGTATTTCGTATCATCCGATTGCTCAAATTGAAATTGATGAAAGCTTGCTGAAATCAGCTGATTTAACTACCTTGGTCCAGTTCAATCATATTCCCTATCCCGATCAGCGGATTGGCCGAACCGATCTGCTCTCTTGGCCGACCGGCCAGCCAGAAGTCGAACTCGAAGAGACGGTAGAAGAAACGGAAGAGATAGAACCCGAGATTGAGGTTGAAGGAGAATAAACTTGTTATGGATTTACTTAAGGTTTTAGTCCAAAAGGGCAAGCTGAACCAAAAACAAGTTCAAGAAATAAACGAAAAAGTAGTTGATAGTGGCCAGCGGGTGGAAGAGGTGATTATTGCCGAAAAGCTGATGGCGGAGGCAGATCTGTTCCAGATAAAGAGCGAAATTTTAGACCTGCCCTTAATTTCAGAGGTACCGAAGTCGATTTCTTCGGATATTTTAAGTTTAATCCCTCGTGATTCAGCCGAGCACTATTACCTTATTCCGATTGGCCGTAAGGATGAAATAGTCGAGATCGGGATGGTTTACCCCCAAGATATTCAGGCTCGCGAAGCCCTGAAGTTTTTGAGTCGCCGGAGCGGCTTTGATTACAACATTTTCTTAGTTTCCCCGTCAGTTTTTCGGGGCATTTTGGACAAGTATCAAACAGCGGAAAGAGAAGTCAAGGAGGCTCTGGAAAGCCTCGAGGATGAGCTGGAAAAAGAGCGCGGTGAGCTGTCCCTAAAAGTCGATACCTCGGAGGCGGGCCGGACGATGGAACAGGCGCCGGTAATTAAGATGGTGGCCGTGATCTTGAGAGAGGCGGTTGAGGGCAGGGCTTCAGATGTTCACATTGAGCCGATGCAGGATAAGCTTCGGGTCCGCTTTCGCCTGGACGGAATGCTGCACTCCAGTCTTTTTCTGCCACTCAAAGTCCATGCGGCCGTCATTTCTCGTTTGAAGATTTTGGCCCATCTTAAGATCGACGAGACCCGGATTCCACAAGACGGCCGTTTTTCAACTCGATTTCAGAGTCGCCGCATTGACTTTCGTATCTCAACCTTGCCGACGACCCAGGGGGAAAAGGCGGCCATCCGTGTTTTGGATCCAGAACAGGGCTTTGCCGATATTAGTAAGCTGGGCGCCCTGCCGGAGCAAGAAGCTATTCTGAAAGAGGCGATTAAGATGCCCTTCGGGATGATCCTGGCCACCGGTCCGACTGGTTCGGGTAAGACGACGACGCTTTACAGCTTGCTGAGGTTGTTAAACCAAGAGGAGTCGAACGTGGTGACGCTGGAAGATCCGGTTGAATATTTCATTGAGGGGGTTAATCAGTCTCAAATTCGGCCGGAGATTAACTATAGCTTTATCCGAGGCTTGAGACAGCTGGTGCGACAAGACCCGGATGTGATTATGGTTGGTGAGATTCGAGATGACGAGACGGCCAGTTTGGCTGTTCATGCCGCCTTGACCGGACATATTCTTCTTTCTACTCTGCACACCAATAATGCGGTCGGAGTAATTCCCCGCTTAATTGATATGGGCATTGATCCATTTCTGGTCGGTCCGACTCTGAGATTGGCGATTGCTCAGCGTCTAGTCCGCTGTCTCTGTCCCGAATGCAAGAAAAAGGTAATTGCCACTGACGCCCAAAGAGAGCTAATTGCGAAGCACTACCAAGCCCTGCCGACTCATCTCCAAAAGAAATATGTTTTACCGGATCCTCTCTATATATATCAGCCGGTTGGATGTGAAGCTTGTAATTTTTCTGGCTATAAGGGCCGCTTAGGTGTTTTTGAGGTGCTCAAGATGACCGATAATTTAGCCGACATTCTTCTTAAGGACACAAGCGAGGAAAAGGTTGCTCAAGAAGCCGAGCGGCAGGAGATGATTACGATGCGCCAGTCTGGCTTGATCCGGGTGGTCGAGGGGCTAACTTCAATTGAAGAGATTCTTAGAACCACTGTTGATTCTTAACCTTAATTATGGCTACTATTCCTGAAAAATTTAAAAATTGGTTGAAACAAGCTCGGGCGGTTGAAGCTTCGGACATTCATTTTACGGTCGGACATCCGCCAATTTTAAGAATAACGGGGCGATTAACTCCTCTGTCCGAGACAGAGCCGTTAAGCCCTGAAGATACTAAAGAATTGGCCCGTTATTTAATGACCGAGGCTCAGTACAATATATTCCTTAGGGAAAAGGACATTGATTTTTCTTGTCGCGGCGACGAGGATGTCCGCTTCCGGGTCAATATTTTCTATCAGCGAGGCGAGGTTAATCTAGCCTTAAGAATTGTTCCTAGCCAGATCAAGACTATCGAGGAGCTTAATCTGCCCTTGGTTTTAAAAGAATTTACCCACAATGCTCAGGGCTTTGTTTTGATCACCGGAGCTTCCAGTCAGGGAAAATCAACCACGCTCGCGGCGCTGGTTAATGAAATCAATCAACGGCAGTCTAAACATATTATTACCATTGAGGATCCGATTGAGTACGTCTTTAAAGACGACCAGTCGATTATTGCCCAGCGGGAGGTTCACTCCGATGCAATTAATTTTCCTCAGGCCCTGAGAGCCACTCTCCGGGAGGATCCTGATGTTATTGTTGTCGGCGAAATGCGTGATCTGGAGACAATTGCCACAGCCATTACGGCGGCTGAAACCGGCCACCTGGTTTTTGCTACCTTGCACACGAATGATGCCGCTCAAACCATCCATCGGTTAGCTGATGTTTTCCCAGCGGCTCAACAGAACCAAATTCGGGCTCAATTGGCCGGGTCTTTGTTGGGCGTTGTTTCTCAGCGGCTGATCCCCGACCGGGCGGGAATCTTTATTCCGGCTTGTGAAGTTTTAATCAATACTTCGGCGGTCAGCAATTTAATTCGCAAAAATGATATTGCTCAGATCCCTCTAGTTATCCAAACCGGGGCGAATGTCGGGATGATCTCAATGAACCAGTCTTTGGCCGATTTAGTTGAGCTGGGGCGGATTTCTCCGGAAAAAGCCTTAGCCTATTCCTTGCGACCTAATGAGCTGAGGGATATACTTGTGAGACTTAGTTAATATGGATTATAAATATCAAGCCAGAAATCAGCGGGGCGATAAAAAAGAAGGAGTGATTCGGGCCATCAACGAAGACGCCGCTTTGAGGGAGCTGCAGAAGCAGGGTCTTTATGTTGTTGCCCTATCTCTGGCTAAACAAGAGTCAATCTGGAAAAAAGAAATCGTTATTAAACGAAAGGTGGGCGCCAAGGACGTTGTTGCTTTTTCTCGGCAGTTTGCCGTGATGATTAAGAGCAATATTCCGATTGTTTCAGCTCTGCAGGCCCTGGCCGGCCAAACCGACCATCCGGTCTTTCGTGATGTTATTTTGGATGTCGCAACTCGAGTTGAAGAAGGGTTGTCCCTCTCTCGTTCTTTAAGCGAACATCCGAAGATATTTAGCAAGTTTTTTGTCAGTGTTGTTCAGTCGGGCGAGGCTTCGGGACGGATGGGAGACTCTCTGGAGTATTTGGCTGACCACTTGGAGCGGGAATACAAACTGAAGGCTCAAATTAAAGGAGCGATGATTTACCCGGCCTTTATTTTGGTGGTAGCCATAATGGCTGTCATTGTTTTAACCGTCGTGGTGATGCCTAATTTAATTAAGGCCTTGGAGCAGTTCGAAGAAGATCTACCGGCGGTGACCAAAGTCGTTATGGGATTATCGGGGGCAATGACCAGCTGGTTTGGGCCGGTTATCCTAGGCGGCCTGGTGGTTCTCATTGTCTTGATCGTCCGCTGGTTTAAAACCCCTCGTGGCCGGACAACCTTAGATCGATGGGTTTTAAAGATTCCTTTAGGGGTGGGTGATTTTTTCCAAAAGTTTTACCTAACTCGCTTTTCTCAAAACCTCTCGGTGCTGATTGAGTCGGGTTTGCCCATCTCGGAAGCCCTAAAGATTACCGGCGAAATCGTCGGCAATAGCGTTTATCAGGATGCTTTAGAGAGGATTCAAACCAGAGTCATTCGAGGCGAGAGAATCAGCACCGCCATGAAATCGTATCCGCGCCTCTTCCAGTCCTTTGTCGTTCAAATGATTGAGGTTGGCGAACAGACTGGCCAATTGGGTAGCATTTTAATCAAAGTAGTTGATTTCTATCAGGATGATATATCAAGAAAAGTCGATAATATGACGAGCTTAATTGAACCGATCCTTATTTTGCTGATGGGGGCGATGATCGGGTTTTTAGTTCTTTCGGTCTTCATGCCCATCTTCAGTGTTCAGATGGCGGCCCTAGGCGGATAAACTATTGTCAATCAAATCCTAATCTGATATGATTAGGGTAGTTTGAAGAATAATTAATCCTATTATGAATAATAAAGGTTTTACTTTAATTGAATTGCTGACGGTGATTGCGATTATTGCAATCTTGTCGGCCATTACCCTGGTCACCTTCCCAATGGCTCAGGACCGGGCGGCTGATGCCCGGACCATCAATGCCATGCAGCAGCTGAGA